>PIVW01000072.1 GCA_003353825.1 Chloroflexota bacterium | reverse complement strand
TCTCTGGCTTTTTCATAGCGCTTGATTCCCTCTATTATACTTCATTTACCCTATTTCAACACCATTTCTTGTGCGAATCAAGCCTTTTCACCCTTGAAACGCATTCTAACTCTTGAGCACCGTCACGGATCCAGGTAAGAATCTAAGATGATCAATGGCGCGGGCGTCATACGGCCGCGCCATTCCAGTTTGGGTTACATCGTACCCTTGGACGTTGTCGGCAGGTACATAGACATCAACAAAAAAGAGATTGGAATCAACTAAAAGAAGCCAGGGGATCATTTCACCAGCCTGATTTAATACCTGAAACCGAACCCAATAGGCTGAATCGGTGAAACCAAAGCTGGGTACCTCATCCTGGCTGGGTGCAAATAGCTGCGAAATCCCAGAGGTGGACACCTCTTCGATGGTCCAAATCTTGTCTTTGTCTTCGAGTATCTGCAGATGCGTCCCTAGCGGATACTCGCTTTTCGCATCAGTGAGGATGACAGGTCCTTCCGCTTGCATTGCTGCCGGCAAGCTCAAGACCGCAAGTAAAGCCAGTAGAAAGATAAATGGAAATCGCTTGATTGCGTACATGCGACTGATCAATAAGAGAACGGGAATAACAACATGTAGGACGCAGGCTTCTCACAGAGGTCGAGGCAGAAAACCGCTAGGGGACCCACCGGCAGTTCGAGCCGGACTACACTTGATTATATTCAGCCATTGTAACCGATGCCATCTGCTTATTCCAGGTGGATGAATATCATGTCCGAGAGTTCACGTGCGCAATTAGGGCATCCCAGCCAACCTGATTTACCATTAATGACTCAAATTTAACTCGAATATGGGAGACTCTCACACCTGTGATAGTCTTCAAGGAATATAAAACGATGTCATACGATCTCGACACGATGTTAGCACATTATGCCGAATTGGCAATCAACGTCGGGCTCAATCTGCAGCCCGGACAACGCCTGCTAATGTGGCGCGTACCACCTGAAAGCGCCCCCCTGGCAAGACTGGTCGCCGCCAAAGCTTATGATGCCGGTGCCAGCCTGGTGGATGTCATGTGGGAGGATGATGGCATGAATCTCGCCCGCTTCAACCATGCCCCACGCCACTCCTTTGATGAATATATGTCCTGGCAGAGCGACGGCATGGAGGAACATGTCAAAGGGGGCGGCGCCCTGATCTCCATTCGCGGCAATGATCCCGACCTGTTGAAAGGGCAAGACTCTGAGTTGGTAAACAAAGTGCAGAGGCGACGTTGGCAACTTATAGAACCCACCATGCACTATGTCACGCGCAATCGCGTTAATTGGTTGGTGATCGGAACTGCAACAGAAGGATGGGCTCGAAAAGTCTTCCCAGATATCCCTGCGGCAGATGCTGTTTCAAAATTGTGGGATACTATTTTTGAACTCTGCCGTTTGGATCAACCCGACCCGGTGCAGGCCTGGCAAGATCATATCAGCAGCCTCAGACAACGCAGCCACTATCTAAACACGAAGCAGTATTTGGCATTGAAATACAAAGGACCGGGTACAGACCTCACACTGGGGTTACCTAAAGGCCATATCTGGAAAGGTGCCCGAAGCGACAGTGAATTGGGTATCCCCTTCACCCCCAATCTTCCCACCGAAGAGATCTTCACGCTGCCGCATCGCCTCGAAGTCGAGGGGATCGTAAGTGCCTCACTGCCGCTGAACTACGGCGGGGCGTTGATCGAGGATTTCAGCGTCAGGTTCGAGCAGGGTCGTGCCGTGAGCGTCTCCGCGAGCAAGGGTGAGGAGATCTTGCAGGCTATGATCGACAGCGACGAAGGCGCCGCATACCTGGGCGAGGTGGCGCTCGTCGCCCACAGTACGCCTATCGCCCAGACCCAAAGGCTCTATTACAACACCCTCTACGATGAAAATGCCGCCAGCCATGTTGCCTTGGGCTGTGCCTACAACATGAATCTGCAAGGCGCCGACCTGATGTCCCAAGAGGAACTGCTGCAGGCTGGCTGCAATTACAGCCTCATTCATGTCGATTTCATGATCGGCTCGGACGCTCTGGACATCGATGGTGTACGAGAGGATGGACAGGTAGAGCCTGTGATGCGTGCTGGCGAGTGGGCCTTCGACATGTAAGTCTTTTTGCCACATCCGACGCCTATGTTAGACTAAGCGGTTGTGGTCACGCGACTCCCCTGGCCCGTCCACACTCCACCGCCTAACTGGCAGCGACCTATGATGAAACGCATCTTCCCCCTCTTGCTTAGTTTGGCCATCCTGGCACTGGGAATCTCCCCGATCCAGGCACAATCGGGTATTTCTTATCCTCCTGAAACAGAGGTCTTGCGCGGTATCATCCAGATACTCGGCACGGCGGATCATCCCGAATTCTGGAAATACGAGCTGGCAGCAGCACCCTTTGGTACGCAGAACTGGTTTAACATCGGCGTTAGTGAAACGCCGGTTTTCAACGGTGTCTTGGGCCGCTGGAATACCAACACGGTTGCGGATGGGACCTATACATTGCGCCTGCGCCTGGTAAAACGTGACGGCAACTATGACGAATTCCAGGTGCAACGCGCTTTAGTGAGCAATTCAGGTCCCACACCAACTCCCACAGTCGATGAAACCGCTATCACCCCAACGCCAACCGTCACCCCAACGCCAAAACCGGCCACGGCGACGCCCGTCGTACTGACCCCGGACATCCCAACCCCGACGCCCTCCCCAGATGACACCCCCACACCAGGGGATGGTGTAACGCCTGGAGCAGAGGACGACGGAGATGGCAGCGATTCTCTTGCTTCGCTTGGTGAACGAACGTTAGAAGCCTTTGGCCGCGGCGCTCGTACAGTGCTCATCGTTTTCCTCATCGTCGGCTTCTTCTTCGCCGTGAAGTATCTTCTCACATGGCTGTACTACCGCTACCTGGTACGTTAGGCAAACAGGATGTCTCTCCTCGAGCGGCTACGGCAGAGCCTTTCTCGCTTCAGCAAAGACGACTGCGATGAGCCTATGTACATGATCGTCGGCCTGGGCAATGCGGACGCGCGTTATGCTAATAACCGGCACAACATTGGCTTCCAGATCGTAGATGAATTGGCGGAATCACATGATCTAGCATTTGATAAACGACAGCATAAAGCACGAGTTGCCAGCGGCCATATCGGTAATATACGCGTCCTGTTGGTCAAGCCAATGGATTACATGAACCGCAGTGGCGCCTCTGTGCAACTCCTTGCGGCCTATTACAAAGTCGATCTCACAAACCTCATCGTGATCTACGACGATCTCGATCTCCCTACCGGCAAGTTGCGGCTGCGTCCCTTTGGTGGGGCCGGTGGCCACAACGGCATGAAATCGATCATACAACGACTTGGCGATAACCAGTTCCCCCGTTTGCGCGTCGGTATCGACCGCCCTCCCGGGCGCATGGACCCGGCCGCCTATGTGCTACAAAACTTCTCCAAGGCAGAGGAAGAGATCATGATGCAGGCACGTGTTCGAGCCATCAGGGCCATAGAACGCTGGATAGAGACAGATATCGACACTGCAATGAATGAGTTCAATATCAATGGTTGAAAATGTTTGCTGAAGTGATCACCTTGCCACCTTGTCACCCCTTCACCTTGTCACCTTGTCACCTTGTCACCTTGTCACCCCTTCACCTTGTCAGATAAGAGACCAAGATCGACAAAAAGCTGTCGATGTCGACGCCGTAAGCGTCTAACGTTCGCCTACCCCACACTCACACACATCTAAATCCACGTGGCACTCGAGGCACCTCCGGCAGTAACCTCAACTGAAATCGCTCACCAGTTCAACCTGCAGGGTCTGGTTCCGGCACTGCGCCGCTTCGATCCCTTTCATGAGCTAGCCCAGACCTTGGCGGGGGGCGATCGGCCAGGACATCCCCTGGGTGTGGTCGCGCCGGCGCGCAGTTATGTCACTGCAGCACTGGTAGAGGAGTGGCAACAGCCGGTGGTGCTCATCACCGCAAAGGTCGAGACGGCGAAACTGCTGGCAGATCAGCTGCGTACCTGGTTGGGCGACGGCATGGACCGAGTGCGGTTTTTCGCCGATCCTGATGCCCTGCCCTTCGAACGAATTGCCTGGACCAGAGAATCAAAACAGGCACGGCTGGCCGCTTTATCGGCCTTGGTTGCTTGGGGTAAGCCTGGTAGCGCGAGTTCACATCCGCCTGTTGTGATCAGCTCGGTGCGGGCATTGATGCAACAAACCGCACCTCCTGCCCTGTTCAAACGTTATCAGCGGGCGCTGCGCCTCAACGACATCATCGAATTACAGGATATGCTATTGCGTTGGCTCAAGGCAGGTTACCGGCATGAAGCACTGGTAGAGGAGCCGGGTGTCTTCAGCCGGCGGGGCGGCATCATCGATATCTGGCCGCCAAACGAACCTTACCCGCTGCGTATCGAATTGTGGGGAGATGAAGTCGATAGCCTGCGTCGCTTTGATCCCTCTTCCCAGCGTACCCTGGCGGGCGCCTTGCTCGACCGTGTGGTGATCGGCCCGGGCAGCGAGGCGATCCTCGAGAGGGGTGCTGCCGCAGCCGCTGCTATCCAGGCACTCGACATGGAAGGCTGCCATCCCCCGGCACAGTTTGATTTCGAGCGTGACAGTGACCATCTGGCGGACGGGACCGCATTCCGTGGCGTCGAGTTCTATTTACCCTATCTCTACGAGAAACCTGCCACCTTGCTCGATTACCTGCCTTCGGGTTCCCTGACCCTGATCGATGCCGCAGCCGATGCAGCGGCGGTGGCACTTGATTTACAAGGTCAGGCGTTGCAAGTGGAAAAAGATCTGATCAAAAGTGGTGACTTGCCCCCTGGCTTTGGTCGGGCCATCACCCTCTGGGAGGAATTACGCCCTCAGCTCGAGGGACTGCAACCGTTGGTTCTTGGTCAGGGCAAATTGGATGGACACAGCACCAGTGTCGGATCTGCTCTGGGCCGAGCCTTTACGCCCGGTCCTCGCTGGGGCGGCCAACTACGACGTGTGCTGCAGCAGGTCGAGTCGATGCATGCGTCCGGCAATCGTGTGGTGCTCGTTACCCGCCAGGCCGCGCGCCTCTCTGATCTCTTCCATGAAGAGGATACTCTGGTCGGTGTTCAGTCGAAGTTATCAGAGGTTCCGCCGGCGCAATCGATCAGCCTGATTCAAGGACAATTCGATGAGGGCTGGCGTTTTAATTACAGAGATGGTGAGTTGACGTTTCTAACGGACGCCGAGATCTTCGGCTGGGGTAAAGCGAGACGGCGGCGTAGCAGACGGCCACGTGCGGCCGCGCCCGAGTCTTTTTTCGCCGATATCCACCCCGGCGATTATGTCGTGCACATGGAGCATGGCATGGGCCGTTTCATGGGCTTGATCAAGATCGAGATCGATGGCGTCTCACGTGATTACCTGCATGTCGACTACGCCCAGACCGATCGCCTCTATGTGCCGGTGCATCAGGCCGACCGCCTGGCTCGTTATGTCGGCCCTGGCGATACTGCGCCGAAGCTCAATCGCCTGGGCACAGCCGATTGGGGGCAGGTCAAAGCCCGGGCCAAAAAGGCAGTCGCAGAAATTGCCGAAGATCTGCTGGTGCTCTACGCCCGACGAGATGCCATGCCTGGCTACGCTTTCAGCCCTGACACTGAATGGCAATCTGAACTGGAATCCTCCTTCCCTTATGTCGAGACCGAAGATCAACTGGTGGCCATCGAAGCAATAAAAGATGACATGGAACGCGGCCGTCCCATGGATCGGCTGGTTTGTGGCGACGTCGGGTATGGTAAAACCGAGGTGGCCCTGCGGGCGGCGTTCAAGGCGATCATGGACAGCAAACAAGTGGCCGTACTTGTCCCCACCACTATCCTGGCCCAGCAACACTACCAGACCTTTAACGAACGCCTGAGCGCCTTTCCGGTCGAAGTGCAGATGCTCTCTCGTTTCCGCACTCGCGGGCAACAGCAAAAGACACTTGACGGCATGGCTGAGGGCTCTGTCGATGTCGTGATCGGAACACATCGTCTGCTCTCCAAAGATGTCGAATTCAAGAATCTAGGATTGTTGGTAATCGATGAAGAACAACGTTTTGGTGTGCGTCACAAGGAACGTATCAAGCAGCTACGAGCCCAGGTCGATGTGCTCACCCTGACGGCAACACCCATCCCCCGTACCCTGTACATGAGCCTGACCGGCGTGCGCGATCTGAGCACCATCGATACACCACCTGCAGAACGGCTGCCTATTCAGACAACGGTCAGTTTTTACGACGAAACCCTCATCCGCAATGCCATTTTACGTGAACTCGACCGTAACGGCCAAGTGTTTGTCGTGCACAATCGTGTGCAGGGTATCGAGCAGATCGCCAACCGCATTCGTAAGATCGTGCCGGAAGCGCTTGTGGATGTAGGCCATGGCCAGATGCCGGAACGGGCGTTGGAAAAAACCATGCTGACCTTCGCCGGCGGTGAGTTCGACGTACTCGTCTGCACAACCATCATCGAGAGTGGATTGGATATCCCCAACGCTAACACCATTATCATCAATCGTGCCGATCGATTTGGTCTGGCACAGTTGTACCAACTGCGTGGTCGGGTCGGTCGTGGCGCCGTACGGGCTTACGCTTATCTGCTTTATGACAAGCACAAGACCTTAAGCCCTGAAGCAAGACGCCGTCTGGATGCGATTCAGGAGGCCAGCGATCTGGGTGCTGGTTTCCGCATTGCCATGCGCGATCTCGAGATTCGAGGGGCGGGCGAACTACTCGGCGCTCGCCAGCATGGGCATATTGCTGCAGTCGGTTTCGATATGTATGTCAGGCTCTTGGCGCAAGCAGTTGAGGAATTGAAGGAAGATGGCAAACTGCCCGAAGGCGCTTTTGACGCCAGTGTGTTAGTGGAACCGTTGGGCCCCAGCGTGCAGTTGGATCTGCCGATATTGGCAGGATTACCAAGCTACTATGTGGAGGATGAAGCGCTACGCCTGCAACTCTACCGCCGAATCGCCGGCCTGAACACTGTAGGTGAACTGGATGACATGGCCAAGGAGTTGCGAGACCGCTTTGGCGAGTTGCCTGAGGAGGTGGAGAACCTTCTCTACCAGGTCAAGGTAAAGATATTGAGTGTGCGCGCGGGTGTGGGCCACATCGGCCGGGATCTCAACCAATTGGTGATACGCACCATGGCCTTGCAGCATCTGAATCATGCGCGCCTGCAGCACCAGTTGGGCGATGACGCCAGAGTCGGTTCGGACGCGCTCTGGATCGCCATCGATGAAGAAGAAGCCTGGCGTTCAACTTTGTTGCGTAGTCTCGACATTCTCAGTGCAGGCGTTTAGTTTCTTACCAAAAATGATCGGAAAAGATCGTTGATCTTGGTCTCTTACCTGACAAGGTGAGGGGGTGAGGGGGTGGCAAGGTGGTCACTTCGCCACCTTGTCACGGAGGAATTCAATATGGACGTAGCCAGCTTGCGCAAATCACGCCAATGGGGCGGCCTTCGGCGTGAAACGACGATTTTCATCGTGAAACACCCGTTTTGATCGGAAGCAGGCGACTCTGTTTCTACCAGATTCACCTGAATGGCCAAATGTTCACGATGCCTCTATGAACCGCGACCTAGACAAATATATGCGAAAGTGTGGGATACTGTGGGATAGTGTGGGAAAAGACAATGGTATTATCTGGATCTCAAACACATAATCGAGCGGATGACAGAATTCACGGTTGGGATCAGAGCGTGGGATACTGTGGGATAGTGTGGGTTGCAGCGAGATAACATGCAGCGATCTCATTGTCGTGAAACACCCTTAATTGCGTGAAACGATTGCCGGGTCTGGATGTGCACAATAAAAAAATCAGCACGCCTAATTAAATTGCAGGCGGCAATCCTATTGCTCTGACAAAGCGGTGTGACAAAGTCAAATAATGTGCTAAAATGACAAGGTTCTCTGGGATTTCGCGTGGCACAGATTTTTCCCGCACTATATCTAGGCGCTTGACACGACCAGCCCCTAGGTGTGGGGGCGTCATCGACTGAAATTCGTGATCGTCACGCGAAATCCCAAAGAGCCAATGACAATAAGATTATCAACTGTGGAGGTTAAAATGGCGATTGCAGAAGTACCAACCAAGGTTCACTGGACGGCAAAGGAATATCTTGCACTCCCAGACGACGGCAAACGGTACGAAGTGCTTAATGGAGACCTCATCATGGCAGCGGCACCGAATCTCATGCACCAAGAAGTAGTGCTCAACCTGGCACAGATGCTTCGTAGTTTTGTAGTTGAACACAAGCTAGGCAAAGTATATGTTTCGCCGGTTGATGTCGTATTGGGCGATGACGTTGTTGAGCCTGATCTGATTTACGTTTCAAATGCGCGGCAAAATATCTTGGGGGAACAACGAATTACCGGCGCTCCGGATCTTGTCGTGGAGGTGCTGTCACTTTCCACGGCGCGTAATGATTTGCGGTACAAGTGGCGCCTCTATGCCCGTTCCGGGATTCAAGAGTACTGGATCGTTAATCCGGCGGCGGAGACGGTTGCTGTACAGGTGTTGGTAGAGAATGACTACCAAACCCAAATCGAAACGGAACATCCTGATGATGTCGTAACGTCCAAGGTATTACAAGGTTTCGGCTTGGTGGCCGCAGACGTTTTTATCGTCTAAACCATTGAGTCACGATCCGACCGTCATCGTGCCAATAACCATTTCCGACACCCCCTCTTCGCTCACTGCAATCGCTTCCAAAGTCTCTTCATCGTAGACCACAACAGAAAGAGTATAAACGCCCGGAATCACAGGGGTATGGAGGCTGTATACGTTCAGTGCTGATTCGCCAGGCGTCCAGGCATTGCTGCGATAATGTAGATCGTTGATAAGTAGACGATCCTCTTGGTCCAGTGTGGCGCCATTCTCGTCCTTCAGCCGCACGGAGACTTTTATTGCTCGCGCTGATGGTTCATGCATTTGCCAGCGCAAAGTAGCCAGGGTACGCCCGAGCGGTAGTTGGGGTGCTGTTCGGCCAGACCAATCCCCCTCTACGAGCGTTATGTCGGCGCCAATGCTGATATCCAAGGGTGCGAATTCTGACGCCAGTTGATAGCGGCTGGGTGGTGATAGCTCCCAAACCTGAATCCTGTATCCCCTGAATTCCTGGGAATCGATGCGTTCGCCACCTGTATTTAGCAGCGCTTTCACCGCTCCTCTTGGGTCCATGTCCGATTCAAACCAGGTGACCCAAAAAACCTTTCGCGCATCCCCCGCCAGCTCGGTCAGGCGTTGGTCGATGCGGCGGCCGTCGTCATGGGTCATATCGACAAACAGATATTGGGCAGGCGCTACATCCTCGGGTTCGTCGGGAGGATGCCCATAGAAATCGTTGTTCCAGCGCTCGAGGTAGAGCCCCAGAGGATAGCGCTGATCCACGAGAATGATGTCATCCGGGCCAGCCTGTACCTCAAGATAGTTGACAACACCACTGGCATCTTCACGGAAGAAAGTGGGATCATAGAGATCGGCGCGCAGTGAGGGTATACCTAAGGCCAGGAGCAAGATCGCAATTAGCCATGGAAGCGGGCGCCATACACGTCCCCAACCCGCTAATGCCCAGCCACAGAGCGCCCATAAAGTGGGAAGGACAAAACTGATGTATCGGGGGTTAAATGCAGACCTGGCCACGAGAATCAAATAGAAGATCGCAAGACCACCCAGCAACCACACCAGCAGAAGCGTCCAATGCTGGTTGACGACCCGGCGGCGTGCCTGTTTCCCCATCCAGAGCAATGCCCCAATCCCCAACAGCACGGCCCAAAGCCATCGCCCATACTGCCACACAGACTCGGGCACGGTTTCACCCATTATGAAGGCGCGATAGAGTTGGCTGAGATAGTGCCAAAGGTCGGGTAACATCAGATTAGGGTTGTCGTAACCAGGAATTTGGCGTAGGGCAATAGGCAGAACCGGCAGACACAAGAGGAGGACGGCGATACCTATCACGGCCAGAGTTTTCAATCTCGACCATCGATCTGGCCCCAGCAGTGCCCATGCCAGCAGCCACAGTCCCCAAGCGGCTAAAATGAACGCCGTGGCATAATGGGTGAGCAATGCCATTGCTATCAACAAGACGAAAGGCCCCCAGCCCTCCACCTGCCGGCGAAGATTGGTGGCAGGATGGCGTAGTGCCCGCCACAATGCCAACATGCCCGCCGCCAAAATCGCCCAAGACAGCGTGTACATCCTGGTCTCTTGTGCTTCTGCCAGGGCGTAAGGCGCAAACGCAGCCACCATCATCGCCAGAACGGCTGTCGTTTTCCTCCCCTTTCCTCGCCCAAGTCCTTGCCCTAGTTGATAGACTAAGGCCACGGTGAGTATACCAAACCAGACGCTGATAAAACGTGTTGCGAAGGCGACGGCTGTCGACGCTTGTGCCCACGTATGCAGCCCATAAAAATAGAGCGGGGGATGGATATCCAGCTCGGATGCGTTGGCAATCTGCGTTAGTGGCCGCGTTGCGACATCGATATTGCGTGCTTCATCCCACCAGATGTCCTGAAAATCCAGGCGATGGAGGCGTAGCGCCCAGGCGGCGAGCAATATCAGAATGGCGATGGCCCAGAATGTGAGTGGGCGGCGTGATTGGCGTGACATCGGTGGTCGGGTGGTCGGGAGTCAGAGGTCGGGGATTTGGGGTAGGCGAGATATTTTATGCTGTCAGATATGGGATTGGCAAAGAGACTGGCATAGCGATATTGCACTCGGAGAATATGATTGTGAGTATCTTTCAGAATTTATGTGGCTCTTACGAGAAAGGCGTGTTCAGTTTGGACAAGCACCGCGTAACACGCAATACGCAACACACTTCACTCTGTTTTGGCCTTACCAATCATGCCCAAACTGGTGTGTTGGAACGAGTCGGGATATTTGAGACCATAGCCGAAAACGCGATCAAAGCTGGAGTGCCCGAGCATGATAACACCTGCCAATTGCAAGGGTTGGCTGCCAAGCAATGCGCCCGCCACGTACAAGGCCACTGCAACCCCTTTGTGGTGAACGAGATTGTATATAACTGCCCCCACACGTGGGCCGGCCAGGTAGCCGAGCATACTAAGATCGGGGGTAAAGAAGAGGATCACATACCACCACCAGGCGTATTCCAGCGTGCTGAAGAGATAGCCCGAGAGGACAACTAAAAACAATTGCTCTAATCGAATCAGATTTTTCATCGACATGTTACCTGCACTCCTTGACAAGAAAGTGGGGACTGGCCGTGAGTGTAGCACGCTCCCCTTTTCGTGACAAGGTGATCATAAATTTTAAGGACATATGTTCTGAACATGATCGATTCTGGCATGATCTTGCTGTATAATGGTGACGTAATCTTGTGATTAACTTTCTTGGCTCTTTCGGAATTTGCGTGGCTCCTACTAGAAAGGCGTGGTTTGTTAGCACAAACATCACGTTACACGCAATACGCATCACGTTACACGCAATACGCATCACGTGTATTCTGGGGCCACACGACATCCCGTTGAACCACTTTCTTTAACCGTTTGCTATATGGAACCAGAAGACATTCTCATCCGCGGTGCCAAAGAGCACAATCTAAAAGATATCGATATCGTGCTGCCCCGCTTTAAGCTGGTGGTGATCACCGGTGTTTCGGGCAGCGGCAAGTCGTCGCTGGCGTTCGACACATTGTACGCTGAGGGACAACGCCGCTATGTGGAATCCCTCTCCGCCTATGCTCGCCAATTCATTGGCCAGATGGAAAAACCCAAAGTTGATTTCATTGGTGGCCTCAGCCCGGCAATCGCCATCGAGCAGAAAGCGGTTAGCAAAAACCCCAGGTCCACAGTGGGTACAGTCACCGAGATCTACGACTACTTGCGGGTGCTCTTTGCGCGCGTGGGCACACCTCACTGCCCCCAGTGTGGCCGTGAGGTGCGAGCACAATCGGCTCAAGAAATCGTCGAACAGGTAACGAACTTGCCCGCGGGTACGCGCTTCCAGATCCTGGCGCCACTGGCACGTAACCGAAAAGGAACATTTAAAGATACCTTCAAACAAGTGCAGGCGGATGGATTCAGCAGGGTGCGCGCGGATGGCGACATTCGATCTCTGGAAAAACCGATCAATCTGGATAAGAACAAGAAGCATACGATCGAAGTGATTGTGGATCGTCTTGTTGCGGTTGTAGGTTCTTTGCGTGCTGATTCAGTAACGCCGAGTGGCGATTACGTTTCGAGGCTGACTGACTCCATCGAGACGGCTTTGCGTCAGGGAGATGGTATGGTGATCATCAGCACAGAGGGAGGTGAAGAATGGATGTTGTCGGAGAATAACGCCTGCGCCAGTTGCAACATCAGCTTCCCCGAACTGACACCACAGATGTTTAGCTTTAACTCGCCGATAGGGATGTGCCCAGAATGCAACGGTTTGGGAACAAAGGTTGAGTTTGATCCCGACCTGTTTATCGACCCGGATAAGAGTCTTAACGAAGGGGCAGTGAAAACTTGGGGCAAGTTTGGTAAGAAAAAAACATCCGGCACCTACCAGGTCGTGCGCCAGATCACCCAACAATTTGACCAGGATATGGATACGCCCTGGCGTGAGCTATCACCCGAATGCCGACATGCCTTGCTGTATGGCGGCGTGCGCGTCAATTGGGAATCTGCCAGTAACCGTGGGAAGTGGTCAGGGGAGTGGGAATTTGAAGGCACAGTCAATGCCGTACGCCGGCGATATCGCCAGACCCAGTCCGAAGGCATGCGCCGGTGGTACACTAGCTTTATGAGCAAACAGCTCTGTCCCAGCTGCCGGGGACAGCGCTTGCGGCCCGAGAGTGGCGCTGTGAGGGTTGGCGGTACGACGATTTACGCCGTAACACAGATGAGTATCGGTGAGGCTATGGGTTGGGTTCAGTCACTGTGGTCGAACGAACAACCAACAATCAACAGTCAACGGATAACAGATAACGCTTCGGACGAAATAGAAAACAAGTTGAGCGCCGAACAGTTGGAGATCGGAGAGGAGGTGCTCAAAGAGATCCATGAGCGACTTCGTTTTCTGGTGAATGTGGGTTTGCACTATCTCAGCCTGGATCGGCCCGCCCCCACTCTTTCTGGTGGCGAAGGCCAGCGTATTCGCCTGGCCAGCCAGATCGGCAGTGGCCTGGTTGGGGTGCTCTATGTACTGGATGAACCGAGCATTGGCCTGCACCAACGTGATAATCGCCGTCTACTCGATACCTTGGAACGACTGCGTGATATGGGTAACACCGTCTTGGTTGTCGAGCATGATCAAGACACCATGCTCACCGCCGATTGGGTTGTCGATCTAGGGCCAGGCGCCGGGATCAATGGAGGCTGGGTGGTCGCTGCCGGAACTCCCGAAACGATCATGTCGGATCCCAATTCTCTCACCGGCAAGTATCTCAGAGGTGACCGGCAAGTATCCTCGCCCAACGGCCAACGTCGCCCAAGCCATGATAAATGGCTCGAACTAATCGGCGCCAGACAGAACAATCTCAAAAATCTGACAGCACGTTTCCCGTTGGCGTTGTTTACCTGCGTAACCGGTGTCTCGGGGAGCGGAAAATCTTCTTTAGTGGCTCAGACACTGCAACCGTTACTGGCGCAAGCACTGCACGGCTCCGAACGTAAACCGGGTGATTACGATCGCATCGACGGCATGGAGCATATCGACAAAGTCATCAATATCACTCAGGAACCGATTGGCCGCACACCGCGGTCGAACCCCGCCACATACGTCAATGCCATGACCCATATCCGAGAGCTATTCGCCCTGACCCCTGAGGCCAAAACGCGTGGTTACAAACCTGGGCGTTTTAGCTTCAATGTCAAGGGGGGACGCTGCGAAGCCTGTAAAGGACATGGCCGCAAACGGGTGGAGATGCATTTCCTACCAGATGTGTGGGTAACGTGTAATATCTGCAGGGGCAGCCGCTTCAATGCAGAGACATTGCAGGTCCGCTACAAAACCAGGCATATCGCCGATATACTGAATATGGACGTGGAGGAGGCGCTGGTCTTTTTCGAAAACGTACCCAAGGTGTGCCGCATTTTGCAGACACTGGTGGATGTAGGACTAGGCTACGTGAAGCTGGGCCAAAGCGCCACAACCTTGTCGGGGGGTGAAGCCCAGCGTGTGAAACTGGCCAAAGAGTTGGCGCGCGTTTCCACCGGCGACACGCTCTATATCTTGGATGAGCCCACTACCGGCCTGCACTTTGCCGATATCCAAAAGCTGTTAGATGTGCTACACCGACTGACTGATGCGGGTAATACCGTGATCGTGATCGAGCACAACCTGGACGTGATCAAAACCGCGGATTGGCTGATCGATCTGGGGCCAGAGGGTGGTGATGAAGGAGGATGTATCGTTGCGGAGGGGCCGCCGGAGTATATAGCCGGGGTGGCAGCCAGCTACACCGGCCAGTTTTTAAGTAGGCAATGATTCTGGGCATATTTATGCCAGTTTGTGGCATAAATATGCCCTATAATAACGACAGAATTTGGCTATCAGGACGAGACAATGGCAAATACAGCTTCTCGACTTATCACCCTCATCATGTTGTTGCAGCGAAAACCCAACCAGAAAGCTGGGGATCTGGCTGAGGAGCTGGCTGTTTCCGTGCGTTCGGTGCATCGCTATATCGCAACCCTTGAGGAGATGGGCATTCCGATCTACTCGGAGCGAGGGCCACACGGCGGGTTTTCACTGGTGAGGGGCTACCAGATGCCACCCCTTGTTTTCACGCCCGAAGAAGCTGTCGCGGTCTATCTGGGAACCAGCCTGGTCGAGGAGATGTGGGGGCGACTGTATCAAGATGCGGCGTGTGGTGTGTTGGCGAAACTGGATAATCTCCTGCCGGATGAACAGCGCCAGGAGGTAGCATGGGCGCGCAGGAAATTGGTCGCCACCTCTTTTCATCGGGGCGAGCAGGAACCTTTGCTGCCAAGTCTGGAAAAGATACGCCGGGCGGTGCATGAGCGCAGGCGCTTGGCAATAGACTACAGGAGAAGAGACAATCTGGAACCCAGCCGTCGCCTAGTGGATCCTTATGCCTTGGTTCACCAATGGGGTTGGTGGTATGTCGTCGGCTACTGCCATCTGCGCAAGGATAAGCGCACTTTTCGGATCGACCGCATCCAGGCAATGACATTGACCGACCAGACCTTCGATGATCCGCATGATTTCGATATCCACCTCTATCTCGCCGATGTCTGGAAACGGGAACCTAAGGTGCACGCCCATATGTGTTTCTCAGGGCGATTTGCCTCTATTGCCCTGGCCGATCATTGGCAGTGGGATGTGGTGGAGCAGCAAGCGGGCGGGGCGGTTGAGGTAACGTTCACCGCCCCCACTCTGGAATGGGCAGCCAGTACGGTGCTCGCTTATGGCGGTGCTGCAGTCGTGACGGCGCCCGATGCCCTGAAGGCATTGGTAAAGGAAAGGGCATCGGGCATCGCCGCTCAATATGAATCACTTTCAGATCACGATGATAAGATAGAGGATGACAGAATGATTCAACAATGAAGCAAAGAATCCTGGACTGGCTGTTGGCTTCGCACGAACCCTGGACGCGCTACCGCACGTTGGTCGACTTGTTAGCAAAACCTGAGCATGATCCGGAAACTGTACAGGCGAGAGTCGACATGCTGGTCGATGCTCAAGTCCACGACCTCATACAGCAGATGTGCTCATGGCCCGGCTATGTGATCAAACGGCACAACGACGCTCGACATCTCATCTATGCGCTGAGTGTCTTGGCCGACTTCGGCGTACGGGCACAGGATCCTGGTGTGGATGCAGGTATCCAGGCAGTGCTGGCGCATCAATCGCAACAAGGCGCTTTTCAGAGCATGCTCAATATCCATCCCCGTTTTGGTGGCAGCGGCGAAGACAATTGGTCTTGGATGCTGTGTGACTCGCCGACCCTGCTCTATGCACTGCTGGCGATGGGGTTGGGCGACGATGTTCGGGTGAGACGGGCGGTGGAGCACTTGTTAGGATTGGTGGATGACAATGGCTGGCGCTGCCGTTGTGCGCCCGAATTGGGTAACTTTGCTTGCGCCACGATGAACTAGCAAAGCTGCGGCACAGACCGGCAAGAGATGCTCACGGAAAAAATCAACACTCGCAGGGGAGTGTACTCATGGAAGAAACCGGTTTCAAAAAAGTACTCAAACATCTGTACCGGCCATCCTCAAGGAAATCTTCTTTGGTCGATGTCCCGGCGATATCTTTCCTCATGGTCGATGGCCACGGGGATCCAAACACAACTCAAAGCTACCAGGAGGCGTTGGAAACGCTCTATGCGGTGGCGTACGCGCTCAAGTTTATGAGCAAAAAGGAACTGGAAAAAGATTACACGGTCATGCCTCTGGAGGGGCTGTGGTGTGAGGATATGGAGAGGTTCAGGCGAAAGAGGGACAAGAGTGCCTGGCTTCGGACCATGATGATCATGCAGCCCCAATGGACTACCTACCGCGACCATGGTCGAATCAGCGAAACAGGCAGCGGCCAAGAAGAAGCCCTTGCCGGCGCTCCCGCAACTGCGATTCGAATTGTATGAGGAGGGCTTAGCCGCAATACCCGTGAATGAAAGTTGGAAATAAGCAAAAGATAGTGCAAGATTAGGGCATAAATAGTATCCTTTCGACACTCTCAAGGCAGCCTCTTGGGAAAAACTAAGCCGGAGGCTACCCAAATGACGTTTGACACTATGTCAAG
>PIVW01001191.1 GCA_003353825.1 Chloroflexota bacterium | reverse complement strand
TCCGGCGGTAGGTTCGGCAAGTCCTTCTGGAATGCATTCACCGGCAACTTCACTAACACTGCTAGCGGGAATATTTCCGACAAATGGGGCATGTATTTCAGCAATACATTCGACGGCAGCTTTACCAACAGCGGGAACATTACCGGCGGCGATTATGGCGTATTGTTCGATGATATTGACCACGATGATGATCCAACGACTCCAAACGTTGGTGGGGACTTCACCGGCGACTTCATCAATAGCGGCAGCATCACGACATCCGGAACCGGACATGCCTTACGGGTTGCTGAGAACTTCACCGGCGATTTGATCAACACCGGCAATATCTCCGGCACCGGGGATAAATATATCCAAATCGAAGGTAACTTTACCGGCAACATGACCCAGCCCGTGGGCGTTCGGGTCGATGTCGGCGGCACGGCGAATCTGACCAGCTACACGGTCTACGTAGACCCGATGTTGAAGAAAGCACAGAATCATGGGGTGCTATTGATGCCGGAGAGCTGAACCTCGACGAGGACAGGCTAACCAGCAGCTCCGTGCTGGTGCGTATCGAAAGGGACACCACTGGTGCCTCTAACATCCTGGCCTTGAGAGTGGCGGAAGTCGACACAAACGTGACTGATTATACGACCTGCGGCGATTATGGCTTGGCACAGGCGGCAGAGGATGCGCTCAAGGCGAGCAGGTGGAGCTTACCGCGCAGGCCGGTTATCGTCACGAGTTTGGCGAAGAGGATATTAGCGCTTCGCTTGGCGCCACCTCTTTCGATACAAAGCTGAACTCTGTAGGAAGCGGCTTTATAACCGGGCTTGGAATTAATGTCCGCTCTGGGGATGCTACTACGTTTGGGGTGAGCTATGACGGGCTGTTTGGAGAAGACCAGGTATCGCACGTCGGCAGTGCGAACCCCAGCTTCCACATGCAGAGTCCGCTGTCATTGGCAATGGGCTTTGC
>PIVW01001190.1 GCA_003353825.1 Chloroflexota bacterium | reverse complement strand
CAAGGCATTCATCCCTATTTTTGTTCGATATTTGCCCTGTTGTGGGGTGAATTTGGTCACGAGTCTGCCGCAAAGAGCTTTCTTCAATTTTGGCGAAGGTATTGATAAGGCGACACCATTGACGAGATCGAAGGTAGCGCTTCGTGCGTCACCTTCTTCCGTGCGCTTGCTAGGCGTATACACCCCCTGCGCCACCTAGATCTGATCACCCTCATGCGCCACATCAAGGGCGGATTGCAGGCTGGTGAAGGCGTTACTCCAAGAGGCGCCGTCGTTGGCGCCTGCGGTTTTGGTAACATCCACATAATAGATCGTGCTCTGGTCTGGGGTTGTAAGAGGAGCGGTCTGAGCACTGACATTTGAGGGAAGCAAAGAGGCCGGGAACAGTACCAGCGCCATGAACGCAACTATGTTCGCAAGCCAATGGGTAAATCGATGGGTGTCAGGGGTTCTGAATTTTGCAGACATGTTCCGGCTCCGTGAGTGGGTGTAGTACTGCGCGCTATAATGGTCGCGCAGTTAAACCTGCGTGCAGTACTTAAAACAGCCGGGTGCAGCCATCAGTCTACCTACCAGATTATCTACGCCCGGCTGTAGTAGTCAGGTAGCGGTCTCTTGACGGAAATGGTTGAGTGAAATCCAGATGGTAGGGTAGACGAACTGCACATCAGTGGCAAATGAAAGAGAAAAGCATATGCAGAAAGGGATAGGATGTTGCGTTCTGGCAGTGCCGACTAGTGGTTTGAAAGATGATATCGTGTCAATCTACCGCATTATCGACGGCAACCAGAGTGCTTTGTCCAGTTCTATATATTCATAGGCGCCCAAATCGACGGCATCACCTACAATGCGAGGAAAGCCCTGCAGGTCGTAGGGGATAGGCTCTGCGGTATCGCCATCGCCGTCGAGGTCTGAAGAATCAGATGGCAGCCAGTCGTTATTACCGGCGTCAATAGCG
>PIVW01001189.1 GCA_003353825.1 Chloroflexota bacterium | reverse complement strand
TCTGGACACCTGAGAAAAACACCAACTCTTGTGGCCAAGTGCAGATATTCAATGTAAATTGCCGTCACGTATTTTGGCTTTGGGGGCGCTGATGAGAACATGGCGCCTGGTCAGACGCTCAAATCGAAAAGGCAGGCTCTTGATACCGGCGGTATCGGCATCTGTTCTGCAGAACGGTGTAGCGCTTTGAAAGTTAAGCGGTCTTCCTCCAGCCTATTAGGCAATATTAGCCGCCCTTGGTATTAAGGCCGCCCTGTTTATGGACCAAGTCACACCAACTGAAACGCTTGTCGACAATCTCGGGCAATTGCTCGTTGACAAAGGCATGCTGGAGGCAACGGCGTTTGATCGGGCCAGGCGGGTGCTGGCTGTCTCGAAAGAACGGTTTGATATCGTGCTGACCCGCCTGGGGTTGGTGAGCGAAAGCGATATGGCCGATGTGCTGGCAGAACATCTTTCGCTTGAGCGTTCCGGCCTGGCGGAGGTTCCGCTTGAACCTGTGCTGCCGGACGAGCTGGCGCCCCGGTTTCTCAAAGCCAACCGTCTGCTTCCCACCGAATTCAAAGACGGCGTGCTGACAATCGCAATGGTTGATCCGTTCAATACAGATGCCGTACGGGCCATTTCCTATCTCACTGAGGGCGAGATTGTCCGCAAGGTAATCACGCCGGCCGATTATGAGCGCGCGGTACGGGTGCTCTATGATGCGCAAGATACAGGTGAGGTGGCCGATACGGATGGTGAATTGCTCTTTGATGAAGCCGTTGACGATGATGTGGAGCGTCTTCGCAATATTGCCAGCGAGGCACCCATCGTGCGCCTGTTCAATCCCAGCGATCAACTTGGCAGCACCTGATAAACAGGCTGAGATGGAAAGATGCGGCTTAGGCCGCATCCTTCTTGGCGTTTTCGGTGTTTTGAAAGGCCAGAAGCCAGTTGGCAGCTTCAGATGCCTTGG
>PIVW01001188.1 GCA_003353825.1 Chloroflexota bacterium | reverse complement strand
GCGGGGCAGAGGGGTCATACGTCACGATCCGCCACGTGATACCGGGCAAGGCCCGTGTGTACGAAGATCATGCATGAAGAGAGCTGAGAATTGTGTGGAATATCCATACAAAGGCCAGGAGCGTTATAAGGGATGAAATGAAGGAATGATGAAACAGGGACTATGCAGGACCATAGTTTGAGGGGGCCAAAGTCAAGGATTGTCAGCGGAGTGTCGTGGGTGAGACACTAAAACCTGCGCGTGACAGCTTGATGTAAAGAGGCACTGGTGTTATCCAGTGGGGGTGACAGTTCAAGTACGTGCTTGCGCACGGCGTGGCGAACTACTTGTAGGGGTCCAGGAGGGCGTTGGCGGCGTCTTCGGGGAGATCCTCGTAGTTGGCAGGTACACCGGAACGGAGGCAGGGGTACTTGTTAAGGAAAGCAGGTGTGATGATGACGAGCTTATCCGGGTGCGCTGGGGGAGGCGTCGCAGCGATGACATAGCGTGCAATGGAACTTGCAGTCACGTCAAGCAGTAGAGGCTTTCCCGGTGATCCGAGCATCGCGATCGAAAGGTCAACTTTAGTTTTGTTGATCTTCGAGACTGTGGCTGGGATGACGTATAGGGTCGAATACTTATCAGGGAGGTTGTAGGCCTTTAATTGATAAGCCAAGTGTGAAAGAAACCGGATATCCAGCAGTACGTGTTGCTGTAGGGTAAGGGTAATCTTGGTACGGTTGAGGGCAGTCGTCGCCTTGTTAGCAGCTGCTCGGGTCATGGTGAGCTGCTGCAAGGGGGGACGCTGGTTGCAATACGTATGGAAGTGCGTCGTCTCCGTTATGTCGGAGGTGTGCAGCATCCATACAGATTCATTGGTATCGAATAAGACACGGAAGCTGAGCGAGTTACGCGCATTGGGGTCGCCTCGCCAGCCGGTTATGTCGGTGATAGCCTATGACACTCACTAGAGTTGTCGT
>PIVW01000071.1 GCA_003353825.1 Chloroflexota bacterium | reverse complement strand
GGTGGGTCGAGAATTCAAGCCAGCAATCAGAGTGAGGGAAAGATAATGAAAACTTACGGGATGAAAAAGAATGGTTTCGTGCGGGTCTATTACAACGGCAAGCTTGGAGTCGGCACCTGTTTCCGCGATGCAATTCGTGCAGCGGCGGGAGGGTTTTTGGGATGAGAGTTAATAAGTGTTCATCGTGCATATCATGTGCGGGACACGGAGACGGCGCGTTCTACACATGTGCCAATAAGAATACAGACCGTTTTGGCAGCCTGGTTGGTGGCATCGTGGAGCGAGGGGTGGCATACGGGGGAGCCAGGATGTCACCGAGGATGGAATACGCCGAAGCGTGTGAGCTGTACGAATGGAAGTGGCGCAGTGTAGCCAAAGAACCCACCAAGGAGCAAGCCGATGACTGAAATCAAACCGAGACTGGTTGAGGGTGAGCCGGTGTGTAACGAGGAGTGCGAAAGCATGACCGCCCCATACACGATACCGGTGGACTGTTATATGTGTGACCCTGGCGAACCTTGCATCCCCGGACTCCGCGCCCAGCGTGACGAGGCCCGCCCCGCCCCTGCCCTGGAGTGGAAAACGGGGAAGGTGCCGGAGGGGGTTGAGGTGGTTGTGAATGTCCATGATTCGTACGTTGTTTGTGTGTCGGATGGTCACGAATTGTTTGACGAGGACAGATGGGTTGGGTGGTTTGCATCCCAGGTCACCCGCTGGATCCCCCTCGCCGACCTTCTCAAAATGATTGGGGGTGGGGAGTGACCATACCTCTGATAAAAGAATGCGAAGCTTTCCAGGCCATGTGGTGCAATATTATAGAGAGGTGCCATTTTTGCAAAGAAGAAACCAGATATTGGCACGAGAACACAAACAACCCCGTGTGTCCATCCTGCGCCAAGCGTCATCGCGTGGTTGAACTACCCGACCACGGACAACTGGTGCGGAAAAGAAAAAGAGAGCAAAAAAATGAGAACCGGTGAATTCATGTGGGATGAAGGAACGACCGAAGACGGCGGAAGGCTGCTCACATGTGAGACGGAAGATGGCTATGAGGCAACCTGCGTGTTGTGGGGTCTCAAATGGGGGACAGTCGTTGAGTACCCGGGCGGCAGGATGGATTTTGGGGTTGTTGAGTTCTTGAATGTGGCCCAAGCAACCTGTGAGAATGCCATACGATTTCACCGACAAAGACCAATACCAGAGCCAGACAAGGAGCCGAAATGATTTATGTGATTGTGTCAATATCCTGTGCCTACATGATCGGCTGCTATTTGCTGGGGTGGTACTGGAAGGACATCAAGGCATGGTTAAGGAGCCGAAATGATTGACAGGGAAAAGTTGCGGGAACTAGGGCGAATACAGAATCAGCCCGAGGTATGGGGACCGTGCGAATTTGATATCATGCGCAAATCGCTCCCCGCCCTACTCGACGAAATAACCCGGCTGGAGGGGGAGTTGGAAAAGGAGCGGGGGAAGGTGTGTGTCTGGACCGAAGACGACAACGGTGATTACGACACCGGGTGTGGCCAGATGTGGTCTTTCACGTGCGACGGGCCGGACGAGAATGGGGCCAATTACTGCCATGCGTGTGGGGGCAAACTCGAACTCCGCGCCGCGATAAAGGGGGGTTGAGGGATGGCCAGAAACGTATCCATTTTCTTTTCGGGCTGGCTCGCTCACGTCGGAATCACAATGATGCGTCAAGACATGATGGGGATCGAAAAGTATATCCAACATTGCCGTTTGCAATGGGTGGAGCTGTCGCCAATGTGGGGACTGGGTATAGCCGTGTTTGCTGCCTACCTCGGATTACGTAACCAAACCCAAGCCGGCAACAGCCGGGGGAGATGATTGATATGGGACACTATTGTGGATTTTGTGGGACGGAGCATTCGTCAGCATCGTGCTATCACCCGGCCAACCCTGGATCGGTCAAAATAGTATCTGCCCAGGAGGATTACGTATCTGGGATCAAGTCCGAACTAACCACCCTCCGCGCCGAACTCGACCAGTGCAAGCGCGAGTCCGAATCGGAACATGATCTGCTAAAGAAGCGAATTGTTAGACAGGGGTATGCACTGAAAAAGGCGACGGGTGAACTCGACCAGTGCAAGCAGGAGCGTGACGAGGCGAGGGAGCAAGCCAGGCTTGGAAACGGTGACAATCTGGCCAACTACAACCGCGCCGAAGCAGCCGAATCCGATCTAGCCGCCGCGAATGCCAAGATTGCGGAGTTGGAGAAGGAGAACCAGAACTTCCGGCATCCACCGAGTGTCGGCGGTAAGTTCACAGAGAGAACGCTCGCCTCTCTCGCACACGCAGCGCAAATACAAATTGGGTTTGAGCAAGAGAAGCCCAACTGCGATACGGCCCTGATTGCGATACTGTGTGACACGGTCAGGCTCACCCTTGAAGCCGTTCCAGTGGTTGGTGAACTAGCACGCGCCGAATCCCTCACGGTCGAAAATGGGGAGCTGCGAAAGGTTGTGGAGAGGGTGGGCAAGTTGGAGAGGTGGACGGGCCGAGAGGTTTCCGTTGACGTTGAATGTGGCTTGGATGAAGACTGCATGTACATCGAGGCATCCGATCTCGACTCCGCACTAGCGCCGGACCTGGACACGGGGAAGGATGGGGAGGGATGAGTTTACGCCACAATCAGAGCAATAATTGCACCTGCACCTGTAAAGATTGCGGTAATGATACCGGCCCACTCTTTGGAACTGAAACCGCGCTTGATGCGACCCAGCTTCTTGAGCAGTACCGACTCGGTTTCTTTCAGTTCAAGTTTGGTGGCGTAGTGCTTTTCGATTGTTTCTTTAAGGGACTTGACTTCAGTGAGGGTCTGACCAGATACGGAGCTGACTTCGGTTAGAGTCTCGATAAGTTTCGTGGTGGTTTCGGATGTCATCGGGTCCACTCCATGCTTGGTATTGTACACCGGTTCAGTCTAGGTGTATACTGGTTTCAGATTTGAAAGGGGTTCAGTATGGGTTTTAGAAAATGGTCTGATATGAGTTCTTGTGAGAAGCTGCTCCTGGCCTGTATCTTTTTGGCACCGGCCCTGCTTCTGGCCTCGCTTCTTTCAGGGTGCGACGATGGACTAGACCCGGACCAGTCCCCAAATGGGTCCTGTATCGCAGCCTGTATGGCCCTGGACGTGCATCAGGCTGGGTGCGGGTTGGAGCAGACTGTAACCACGTACACGACCTGTCCTGAACACTGCATGGAGGATTGTAATCTTGATGCGGTCTGGTGGTGTTTCATCCACTACGGCTGCGACATGACCGACAATGAACGGGTTGAGTGCCTGCACGATTACACGTGCTACGACGACTAGACCCGTTCCCTCTCCCAAAGTGAAAACGTATTCACGTGAACGTCGGTTCCATCGGTCGAGATTTTCACCTTGTCCGTTACCGTATCAATCTGGATCCCCCGTCCGACTCCCAGCACGCCACCTGTCCCGTTGGCAGTCGTGATCATGGTGGGTGTTGCTATCCCCCCGGCCGGACAGGTCCATGTCCAAGTATCCGTATTGGTCAAGGAGTGATAAGTGATAGTGTCCCCGGCCGTGGCAGTGTTCACAATCATTGCTATGTCAGCTTCCACCACGCCAAGTTCCTGTAAGTTCCTGGGTCGGCAATCATACAAAAGCGGGTTCCCGTTAGAATCCTCTTGGAAATAGATGCTGGTCCCGGCGTTGGCAAAGGCCCCGGTTGGGTAGAAGGTCTGGAATAGGCACCTGGCGGTGTCCTGGACCATGGCGTCACCACGCTCTAGACCCCACGCGACACGACCCACACTGGTTCCAGGATCGGCACTTGTGGCACCTCTCAGCCCCTCGAATGGAACCATCTTTGCCGGGGTGACGTCGTATCCGTTCTCATCAGTCAGGTCTACATCTGGCAGGGGATAGACCGTGGCGGCTGCTAGGTAGCAATAGTCGCTGGTTAGTTTGGAGACTTTGAAGGATTCGTATTCGTGGACGGTTACCTGATCCCATTCGACATATTGTGTCCCCGTTGCTGTCACGGCAAAGAATCGCAACTCACCAGACAGTGACGAATAGAATGTTTCATCAAAGTATTTCCACTCTGTTGATATTTCTGGAGCGGTCCACACGCTGGCCCCGGTGGCACCCACGGATGGGGTTGCGAGCCCGTCTGATCTGCAGAAGCCCCTGACCCTATATGTGTGGTATGCCGTCGTGATCGTCTGGTATGCGTACGGGTTGTTGACGCCGTTTCGGGTTACTCGCAAAACCTGACTGCCCTGGTATGGGTCGGTGGTCTGCTTGGTGAGTGTGGCAGAGTTGCCAGCCGTCCAGTCACCAACCCCCGCCGCCTCCATATCCCCATCAGCCAAGACGGATGTTGACGGAGTAACCGACCCGACCAGGCTGACGCCCATTCCATTGGCCCCGGTCAGCTCTGTGTCTGTCGCAATATTCCCAAGCTGGCTGGTGTAGGTTAAATCCGCTACACCATCAGTCCAGTCATCGTACCAGAGCACGTCTCGTTCCACGCCGGGCCCAGGCGAGCCAGCACTCACAAATGGATTGGACCAGTACTTGAGACTGATCCCGCATTGGCGCGCAGTCTTGTCAACCTTCTCGGCCAGTCTCGAAATGATGTACATGGAATTGACGCCGGTCCCTGGATTGCCATTGAAGCTTGATGCCGGTGTCGCGCCTGTCGCCCTGCCACTGTACCGCGCCGTCACTTCATTCTGTCGCCATGCCCTGAGATGTTGAAACCCAGACTGCATCAGGCGTCCGGCCTCAGTCGGTGGCACCTTCCCAACATGGAGGGTATTGGGGTCGATTCTGTCGCAGTTCTTTCTGTGGTCCATTAAACAGCCATCGAGTTAGCAGCGCGGGAAGTTTCAACCAGCTTGTTGAGGTTCCCGGCCAAGATGTATTTCATCAGGAATGCAGAACAGCTCCGGTTTGGATTAAAGACAGTCCACGCCCCGGGGTCGGTGCAGGTTACCTCGTAGGGTGGGTCATCGGAGAACACTGTAGTATCCCCAACTGGTTCCGGGTCTATGGCCACTGCCTGAACCTCGGTTCCACCCTGGTCCAATTCAGTGATAGCTGACATCGTGCAAAGGTCCAGCTTTGGGACCCCGCTGGATTCATATTCTGGAGAGGTTATCGGCGTACCCAAGTTGTAGTTGTTGTGGGTGGGGCCGTCAATGTAGACACCTGCGGCCGTGTCAGTGTTGATGCTGGTCACGTTCCCGACGGGGTAGAACACCGTGATTCGCGTGCTCTCAGACGCTGGCTGCATCAACTGGAAGTCGTGCTCGTATTTGAACACTCTAGCCGCACCCAGTGGCAGGGACAGATTCAGTGGACAATTGGCAACGGGAGTATGGGTGTACCAGATTGTACGTGTGGTTCTGACTTCGTCCCCAATATCAAGACCGTCAGCCGCTGCCGACATTTCGCCTGTTACTATAGCCATATCAACCCCAGCTTATGCACCGGTGTTTGGTGGCGGTGGAGTCCTCAACCTGTGAGAGTTTATCCCCCAGCCAACCGTATATTGTTTGGCAGTCCTTGAGGGCAGCCGAATCGCGGTCTGCGAATATCACAACCCAGTTTGCGTTGGCTGCGTCAAGTGCTGCGAGGTTCGTTGCGTCATCCACCCTAATTGTAAACTGCCCCGCTGCCACGTCGGCAACGGTCAGGGTTCCACTGGTTCCGGTCCCGACCAGTGTCCCGCTGAATACATTTCTGGCTGCGGTCCCGTTCACCAAGGTATCGTTGCCACGTTCGAACAACCATATCGCGTACGCCCCACAGGTGCTGTCCCGTTGAACCACTGACCCTGATGTGGTGGAGTAGTCCAGGCAACCGAACATGGCCAAGTCTGTCAGTCCCCCGGCCGGGTCTGCGAAAAGATTATTGGTCGGGTCGAGCTTGGCAGCAACCAGGGATACAGTTATAGTGGTGCCAGCGATGGAATCAATCTCGGCATGTTCAATAAATAGACTTGGCGCAATCCCGGCTTGTTTGGTTCCGGTCCTGAGAAGGACGTCAACCTTGTCAGGTCTGATGGTGGCTTCGGTTACGATGCCGACTCTGGAATCAGCCGACCGCCTACCCTCAGTCGGTTTCAGAAGTGCATCCCACGTAATCGTTGACCCGTCCCCAACTATAAATTGGGTCATGGAGTCAGCCGTCAGCGGGACACGCATCTGACTGTAGGTGGTGGCGAATAAGCGACCGTACTTTTCCACCAATGCAATCAGCTCATTGTTGGGGAACCCGGTCTCTTCATCTGCGAATACAGATAGCTTATCCTTGACCGCCAGCGCCTTGGCCCCGGCAATGTGAGCAGTCCGACCAATGGTCTTCTTGGCAGATATGACCAGCTCCTGGTCTGCTTCCCGTCGGGTCTCAACCGTTGTGCTTGAGTAAATCCAACCGCTGCCAATGATGTCCTTTGGAGCCTCGCCACCCCTGATAATATCCGTGCCAATATCACGATCGGCAAAGGTTACTTCTGCGGCTGAGATGGAACCAATATCAGACAGGCCCAGGATCCATGTGCGCTCTGTCTCGTTGTACCCATAGGTCAGTCTTTTCCCGTGGGTGAACGCGTACCCGGTCATGGCATCTAGGATTTTGGTCTTGCCATCGAATACAAGGCTATACTCCCCTTCGCCATCAAGGGTTTCCCAGGCGGCCCAGTCGATTAGATTCTGGCTAGTCCCTGCGGTCTTCTCAAGATTGGGGATGGTCGTAATCGGGATGCGCCGGGGCAGGGTTGGAATGTCTGATGCCTGATCACCGAGCAACCCACGCAGCAGCTTGCTAATTTCCGTGCCGGTGACAATCCTTGAATCCGCCAGCTTCCACGGGTCCTCATCTTGAACGCCGGGAGCGTAGTACAGGGACAGGCCACGTTGGATAATCTGACCCAACCCAGAGCCAGCCTGCATCATGTGATCGTACCCCGGGTCATCGCCGTCGAGCGATTGGGCCAGTTCGATATATGTGGACCCTGCCGGGGTTGCGCCAAGTTTCCCGTTCATGATCAGCTCAAACGGGTGGAACTCGGCACCGGTTCCCTCAAGGCCCGGAGCTTCGGCGTCAGCATAGTTGCCCGGGATTCCAACTGTGATCGCGTCACCGTCATCTAGTTGGGTCGCGTCTGATTCTCCGTTCAGGTACAGGAAGACATTCCCCGGCGCTATATACGTCCCGCTCTCGGGTGGCACCTGCCACGCACCAGTGCTGGAATGGGGGTTGGCCCACTCACCCCCGAAGTCGTACAGGAGGTCGGCCCAGTCCCATTGAATGAAGTAGTTGCAGGCGGACCGGTTGCGGAATGGCGTTCGAACGGACTTCTCCGCAAACAGGACCGGGACAGTGTAACCCATGTCGTGCTGCCATATTGAGCCCGTGGCGTTGGCGGTGTCCTTGAGTGCCATTAGCCTGCCGGGAAAACCGGGGGCCTCATATCCACCCAGCCCGTATGCGGAGTCGAACACCTCTGACAATCTTCTCCCGCCGCCAGTGTGCTCAGAATATGACGAGGATACGTCTAGGTTGTGAATCTCTGCCTTGTCCTCCCTGATATACCCAAGGCCAAGGGCCATGGCCGCAGGGCCATAAACAAACGTAGTATTCGCATCGTCCGCAGAATTAACGGTGATGTCATCGCCGTCCGTGGAGTAGATGAAGTTCAAGGTGCCCGATGCATTTAGTGCAGCGACTGTGGCATCTAGCAATTTCTGCCTTGTCTCGTATCTGACATATGCACCGGCAGCGCACAGGAATATTCTATCAGTTGTGACAACGGGTGTTATCGCATCGTCTACCTCAATAACCCCAATGTGAGGCAGTTGCGCAGCTATAGACGGTGCAACAATCGACGACCTGGAAAACTGATACCCACCCAAACTCCCATTGAACTTCTCAGTAGGTAACTCAGCCTGCAACGATTTGGTTATCCCTGAATGCGTAATCTTCCAAGACCCCGGGTCTGCACTGGGATTAGATGCAATCTCACCGGACCTGAACAGGATCGGGAGGTCGTGCTGTAGACCCTCGGTGGCGTCTACCTTAAACCCTTCGATGGTCCCATCCTCATTGATTGGCACCAGGAACAGATACGCCCACAGACCCACTACTGATTCATAGTTGGGTACGTCGAATATCTCGATGCGCTCAAGGTCGTTATTGACAGCACCGTACACTCTCTCATCAGGGGAATGGATCGCACCTTCACCGGGCAGGTTTGTACACTGCCACTCCGTTGTGGTCGCAGACGGGGCGCTGACCCCGTCGGCTGCATCCACGACCGCAGCTGTACCACCCAGAACGTAGATGGCTCTGGACCCTGTATAGATAAGAATCTTTTCGCCGCCTGCCAGGTTGTTGATACGGTCAGACAGCCCCTGATCATTGACCCAAAACAGATCGGCACCCTCATAGTCACGGGACAGAACCCCACGGTTTACGGTTGCATCCTGGTCCGGGTCTATAATCCAATCGAGACCGGGCAGACCCCAACCCTCTTGCGGACCATTGGTGTATACATATCCAGCGGTTTCCCTGGACACGGACACGGACCAGCTACCTACATCGATCGCCTTGACATCATCATACTTAATCTTTTGTGGTCCCAGTTCCCGGTCGAGAATGGGCAGGAACTGCATCTTGTCCTGGGAGTATTGGGTATTGGTCTCGGTGGCAAAGTCCCAGAACAGGGCCTGATAGTAAGCCTGGACTGCCTTCAGCCCCTGGTCAGCTGCGGGATAGTCGTCAATGTACTTTTGAAAGGCGTCAGTCAGGGCCGGGTCAGAGTACGCGCACCAATCCATTCCACCGATATGGTAAACGGCTGCGAACCGTTGCCCGCCTGCGAGCATCTGTTTGTAGGACTTGCCAACGGTTGCCATCAGGGCTTGTCCCAGGTGGGGGCAGTTGCCGTGGTCAATTCAACCTCGACTGAGTAGTAATTCTTGGCCGTGTTATCGAGCATGGATGGGAGGCTAACCCCCATCGGGTCTGGGCTACAGAACACGTATTCATCTGCACTGGAATCCAGATCGAATCTGACCCCACCAGAATCCGGGTCATTGGGATAGTCCGTGGCACCGGTCCAGCCCGACCAATCATGGATGTAATAGAACCCTTTCGGATTCAGGTTCGCGCTGGTCTGGGTTGTAAGTGCAGCCGTGCGAGCATCCACCATGAACTGCTCAAAGCATCGCTCGGCCTCTGGATAGGTCAAGGACCCGAGCGTATACGAGTCCTGTGCAGCTTCCACAAATACATTCGTAGCTGGTTCAGCATCCCACTTGAGCACTCTCGAATATTGTTCTGATGTAAGGCGGACCCCGGCCAAGCGACCGACCACGGATCTGGACCCTTTGAAAACATCCTTCTGTTTGATATGGAACCGCTCTGAATCGAACGTGTAGTAGGTGGGGACCCAGGTATTTTCGGGCGTATCATCAGCGTCGACAGTGGCCGCAGCGGGTGACGGGCTGGTCCTGAAGCCAAGTAGTCTGCCAAGCGCGGGGTCGGTCCATGTGATGGTTGTGAGCGTCCCGGACGAGACACCAATCTGGACCTTGTGCGCACTGGTCAGCTTGATAAAGAAGTTCGCATCTGCGGCCACAAGCAGAACCTGCAACGCCCTCATGACTGCATAAATATTCCCGTACAATCCAGCCGGGATCGTCATCAGGGTGGGACCGCCTGCGGACCATGTTACGGTCACAGCCTGGTTGGAAGTCGTGATTTCAACCGGTCGTGCTAGGGCCTGTTTTTGTGTAGACATTTATGATGCCGTTGCAAAGGCTTGTCGCCCCTGTTGCTGGGCTGAATCATTGGCGGATACAACCGCTTCCTGAATCTGTTGCCCGTCTAGGTTGAGTTGGATCACGGTTGTTCCACCGCCGCCTTGTGAGCCGCCACCGATTGGGCCGGATGGGGCTGAGCCACCACCGAACGATGCCCCTCCCCCGGATATGTTACTGGCCTTTCCAAACTTGGTAGCAGCTATCTTGCGGACCTGAATAGCAGCCCCAATCAATGCCGCTGTTGCTGCAATCGCACCAAGGGCAGGACCAATCAAGGGGATACCCGCCATGGCCGTGAACGCTTTCTGTGCGCCCAAGATTCCACTGATGACTGCTTCTGATATTGCCGCAGCTTTACCGATTGAGAATGCTGCTCTGGACTGGGACTCTTGAAGGACGGACAGTTGTGCAAAGAAGCCACGGAACAATTCGAGTCTGCCTTGAAGTCCGCTGTTCCAAATCTCGAACGACTGGTCTACACCGGCCTGCTCGATACCCAGGAACGCTTCCATTTCAGTGATGCGCCTGGCGTGTTCAACACCTGCCATTTCATCGCGGAATGCTTGCCTCTCAAAAGCAAGCTGGCGCATCCGTTCCTCTTGCTCAAGCTCGTGCATCCACAACTCTTCACGGGTCAGGGATGAGATGCGGACCTGTTCAAGCTGGTCTTGAATCTGTTTCTCTGTGAGAGTCTGACCACCTGTGAGGGATTCGAAATCAGACAGGGATGGGGCGAGCCTGGCACCAACTGTCAGCGGGTTGGACCTGAAGAACTCCTCCATGGACGCGCCGGTCTGTTCAAAGAATTCAACATCTTCAAGGGAGAATTCCAGGACATCGGCCTTGGCCTTGCCACCCCTTCCACGCCCACCGGTCGGTGCGGCTGTGGGTGTGAATAGGCTCGCGGACTTGGCTGCGGCTTCGGCCTTGTCGGCTGCGCCCGCCTGCTTTGCTTGGCCAACCTGTGACAGTCCTGCTGCCCGCAGAACGGTAGAGTTCACACCAAACTTGGCAGCTACATCTCCCAGGATTGCAAACTCATCAATCAACGCCGCAAGCTGAATGGCCATGACACCGAACAGGCTATTCATGTCCAGGATGTGCCCGTTAGTCTCCTCTAGCAGTTCAGACTGGAATGCAAGGGTCTCGTTCATGGCATCGAAGACGGACTTCAGCGCATCACTGTTCCCGGCTGCGGCTATCATCTGGTCATTGATGGTCCCGAAGTTGTTGCCGAGCACAAACACGGCTTCACGGGTAGTCTCCACCTCGGCAGTCAACCCGCTATATTTATCGGTAACCTTCTGAACAATCTCGTTCTGAGCAAGCAACAGGTCTTCCGTGTTCTCGATGTCAATACCTAGTTGCTTGAACGCGCGCCCGGTTCCCTTGCTGAGGCCATTGGTGAGGTCTTGGAATATCTTGGTGGCTCCCTCTGGCCCGCCGCCCATGGCCTGGTTGACCCGAACAGCCGCCTTGCCGAACGCTGCCAACTCCTTAGCGGACAGGGTGACGCCAGCGGTCTGAACCTTGATGACCTGTTCCAGGCTGGCCTGGGTATCAATCAGCCCCTTGGTCTCCGTGTTGAACTGGCCCATATCAGTGCGCAGGTTGTTGAGTAGCCGCTGATACTTCTCGCTCGATTCAGTCAGTTCATCAATGGCTTTACCAACCACGAATACAGCCGCTCCCACCGCTGCGAATTTTGCAACTGTGGCAGAGCTGCCCACCGCGCCAATGGAATAGATTATTGATGTGCCGACTGCGCCCATTTTAGAATAGCTCCATATCCGGCGTTTGGAATTTGTGGACCAAGGTCATGTGAAGAGTCTTGTCCTTGTACCGATTCTGGATGTCACCAAGTGCCGCGATAAACGCAGACTTGATGGCATCCGTGAACCCGGTATCTTCCTGATAGTCCGCATCCATAATCACTTCAAAGCCGAGAACAAATGCGAGGGGGAGTTCGATCCCGACCTCCTCCTTGGCCTCGACCTTTTTCGCCCTTGGCTTGCGTTTTGGTTTAGCGGCTGGCTTTCCTTTTGTCTTTTTCGCGGTCTTCTTTAAGTCTTGCATTTAGCCCCTCGTGGTATCCCTGTTCGAATCCAGACATGGCGTTACGGGTGGCAACTGTCAGGTTGGCATCTCCACCGCACCACGCTCCGGCGTTCCCCTTCTCTTTCCAGTTAACCGCCTGCATTATTTCTGACACGGCGGGTGATGTAGCCAGCCACCAAGGGCAGCACGTAATAAACACGTTCGCTCCCTTGATGTATTGCTGACCTATCATTTTTTCCGGGGGGTTTTCTTCGTATCCGAACTCTTGAGTTTCACATCCCCCGAAGGGACACTCTTTACAGGGGGCTTTTGCGCCTGGGCGATCACCCGGTGGCGAGATGACATATGAACTAATCCAGCCTCCACATCGAAAGGGAGGAACGTGCCGGACCCCACCGCGAGCTGAACAATCATTAGCCCAATGTCCTTAACAAAATCGTCTGGGAACTTTGCCCGCAGGCTATCCTTCAGAGATTGCTGATCGCCCGACCCCTCGAACGCAAGCTCAAAAGGAATGTTCTCTGCGCTGATGACATGGGTGGCAAAGATATTCCACCAGTCGTTGGCATTGTTATTCTTGTCCCGATTCAGAGCCGCCATGCTGGCCTTCAATGGAGAGATGGTCCAGAAGCTGGCCTTCTTGCTGATCGCTGAGATGTCACCGAGGTCGGACATGTCAAGACTGGTGTAGTACTTCTGGACGTTCTCACGAGGTAGCCGTGACAAGGATTCGTCCACTCTTGCAATCACTCGCTTATTGACGGTGATGCGTTCATTCATTCCCATAATGTTTCCCCTTTGGTTTGGTTATGCTCTATCGCTGGGCAGCACCAAATAGTAGGGCTGATTGCCCTGGATAGAAGCAGCACCGGCCGTGTATCCAGCCGGGTAGAGTTGATATGTAAGGGTCATCTTCTCAAAGCTGTTTCCGTACGGTTCAAAGACCGGTTGCTCAATGAGTCTGGCAGACGGGCAGAAGATGCCCATGCCGGGACTGTCAGCGGTTCCGTATTGGAGTACCGAGATGTATTTCAACTGGCCCCGAACCGCGCCCGTAATCTTTTCCCAATCGTCAAGGAAACCTTCATCGGCTTTGATCTCAAGAACCAGCCTGGGCATCGTATCGGTGGGCGCACTCATGTACGAACAGACCCCGCCTTGGTCAGCACTACCAGCCGCCTCGGGAATAACCGTGGCTTCTACGCCGGGTGTGAGGGTGGCCTTGATCACTGACTGGTACGCTTCTGCGATTCCACCAGCTGCGGCTGCGTCTGCAAACCCACACAGGGTATCGTCCCAGACCTGGATTCCGGTATCGTCAGTGAAGCTATTGGTGGGGAAGGATGCGTTTGCACCCCGGGTCAATTGTGCCGCAGTGAAGTTCATTTCCCATGTGGGTAGTGCGCCACGTTCCACAACAATGTCACCCACGGACGTCATCGCGCAACCGGTAGCCAGGTGGTAGGTGAAGTTGGACCCGCCACTGTTTACGGTCTGGTTCCAATGCCTCATGGAAATAGTATTGGCAACGGGTCCAGGTGCGCCGGGGGATACAACGTCAGCACCCAGGATGGGGTCTAGATTGGTCGGTGCCTCTGGTAGTTCCATGCCGACAGTCAGAACCCCTGCCGTCGTATCCGCACTCAAGACCGGTATGTACTTTCCAATGACTGGCAAGAACACGTGGCAGCCTTCACCGGTCAAGACGTTGGTTGCGTCTGTCAGGGTAATGGCCGTGGTGGTAGAAGATGCTGTTGAGGTATCATCACTTGACGCGACCTGATACCCACCCGTCTTGGCAGCTGCCACAGTGAACGAGTCCCCGCCCGGCGTGGCTGTTGCCCTGATGATCGTAGTGAGCGAGATCGCATCCTCAACGAATTGGGATGTGGTGACAGGCGGCTCCCCATCATACGGGTTGCTGGTCAGGGTATTAACCGGGACCACGGTCTCAGCGGGGCTGGCCACAGTCGGCTCGCCCTCTACCCTGATGTCACTATACCCCGCAGCCGGATCCGTATTGAATGTGGACTCGGCCACGAATTGTAGAACTTTGCCCTTGCTTGATACTGCCGCAACCATGTTAGCTCCTTACATCTGCCGCAATGCGGGCAGTAATTGGTACTGTCATTGTTTGGAAATCTTCATCGGCGGTTATCGCCATTGGACCAATCTGGTAGAAGTCCAGACCGGTGGGGAATCCTGTTGGAATGGTCCAGGTTCTTTGGAGGGCAGATACAATGGCCCCGTAATCGTCAGCCGCTGCGTCTGTCCAGTCCTGGCCCAGCTCATATTTAATCGATAGGTTGTATACTGTTTCAAAGTCGTTGGTGGTAGACCCGAACGAGACCCCGTCCGATGTCACAACGTCAACAGTAAAAGACCTGGCCCCGCCCTGTTCAGCCGCTTTGGGATCGTTGCTCCGGTACGGCTTCCATTTGATAGTGGGATTTATGCCGGGGTCAGTCTTACCTACTCTTCGGTAGATGTCCCTGCGAACGTCCACCAATATTTTTGCCATGGTTGCCATTAGAACTTACGCCTGAAATCGAAGCCGGTTCCTTTGAGAACTTCATCATCTTCCTTGATCAGGTCTTCATCTGTATCGATCCACTTGAGCAGCTTATCTACCTCATTCAAGTAGTCGTTGTACTGGTTGTCGTATGTCTCGTTCTCGGGGCTGATGACGTGTGCAATCCCTCTTAGCAACAGCTCCTCGTACTCGTTGTCCCTGTCCACCAGCCGGTCAAGGTCCAGGCCCTTTGTCTCCCAGTCAGTTCTGAGAATCTTGCGAGCACGGTCCTTGATCATGGGAAAGTCATCGTGCTCAATCTCGTTCATGACCGATGGGTATGAGGCTGCAAACAGGGCTTGCATTCCACCCGATTGCTTTTTCCTGGACAGGACAACCCATGTTTCCTGGGCCGGTGCATCGTCGGTATTGGGGGTCCACTCAACCGTAAACTCTTTAATGGTTGTGGCCCATGCCGAAGCGTCAACAGCATAGGTCACGTACCTGGGTTGGACCGTGGCGGACGTGGCGGGGTAATCCTTTTCAAACCATGGGTCGGTGGTCAGGGTCTTGGTAGATGCGGTATAGTCCTCGACCGTAAAGTATTCGTACCCAAGCCCAGCACTGCCAATCCTGAGAGGGTCGCCAGCACTGTACCGGACATCGTCAGTGAACACGGCGGTATCGTCCATCTTCTCAACCGCAGCCGAAAGGGTGGTGGTCGCTAGAATGGTCGTGGCCTGATCGGTGTCCAGATAGTTTCCGTCCTGGTCTATGACGCTGACGGTGACAGATGTGACCGTGTCCCAATCCGCAGGGAATTGGTATTTGAGTACGGCTGAACTATCGGCTAGTACTATTTCGCGCTTGACTGGGAAGGTCATCTTTTCACCTTGGCAACCACGGCCGGTTTCACATCAGGCTTGGGGTCGGGTTTGATCGCGCCCGCTGCTATCAGCTTATCCACGTACGCCCTCGCTTCTGGTCGCTGACAATGGGCGGCGCTGCCATGGACCCGCCCGGTTACTTTCTTGGTTCTGAACTCACCAAAGTCAGTAACTATCTGTTGTTTCTTTTGGGTCGGCTTGGAACTGGAACTGAACCCCAATGCGCTCTTGACCTTTTCCCATGCTGCTTTGAAGATGTTCATCAGTACACCGTGTTGGTTACCGGATCTACTGCCGGTGTTGTTGCGCCTGAATCTATGATCACGGCGTCACTCATGCACATTGAAACACGAGGACTAACCGCAGCCGCACCCAATGTAAGTGTAAGTGCCCCGCCTCCACCATCCGGCCCAAACTGGCAATTGTTCCACCCGTTGTTTTCGCCGTTGTCTTGTGCCCCACCAAGGAATTCACAGGTATCGAACTTGTGGCGGTCACCGGCAACCGTGCAGGCGTTGGTGATTCTCAGGGCGTTGAATACGCAATTCAAAGCGGTGGCGGTGGTGAGTATCAGGCTACCAATCCCGTCTCCGTTGCTTATCTTTGCAAAGTCGGCACCGTTCATTCTAAAATCACCACCGTTCAGATCGAAGTTGGACATTACGAATGGGGCTACTCCTGCGGCCTGAACTATGTTTATGTCCAGATCGCCGGTTCCCTCTACATACAAATTGTTGATAAAGACAACATCTTCAAGCCTAAACGTGACGCCCGTTGATGTCCCGGCGTAGACGATATTGGTTAGAACTCCAGGGTTCTCGACCTGGATCACGTTGCCGGAATAGGTTCCTTCGAATCTGACGTTATCCATTACATAAGCGCCGTTGGGGGGGTCCAGCAATTGGAAAATATCAACACTGTTCAAGCCAATTGCAGTAACGCCAATGTAGCTTGATCCGGGTTCTCCCCTGAACATGTGGCCGGTCTTGCCTGTTACCGTGACCTCGGCAGTGCAATCGCGGATCTCTTCAATACATGAGGATGTTAAAAAACCATTCGTGGAGTTATTGGTCAGGGTCAGATTTGACAGCGACACCTTTGGGGAAAAAGCACCGGCGTGGGTGAATAGCGCGGCCCCCACCGTGTTAGTCCAGTCTATTTCCCCGCCGCCCTCCATGTCGATCGGATCGGCTACGGTCCCGGTGAACCAGTTTCCCGCCATGGTCAGTTTTATGCCAGATGGAATATACCCACTGAACCCAGGGGCTATCCATGTCGTATTGGCGGTCTCTGTCACGTCTGTAATCTGGAGGGGTCGAATCTTGCCATCGGCTATGGCTGCGGACCATGATGTGTAATCTGCCCCTGCGCTGCCAATGGTGCAGTCGAATGGGGATGCGCCACCGCCACCGGCTGCGGCCTGGAACGCATACGTGGTTGCGCCGGTGGCTGTAAGCACATGGCCCACTGTCAACCCAGTTACAGGGTGCCCCGTTGTATCAACTAGATCGTGAGCCTTGGGCGGTTGGGCGTCTGCCAGTTCACCAG
>PIVW01000517.1 GCA_003353825.1 Chloroflexota bacterium | reverse complement strand
TTCAAAGTTCCTCCGCCGCAGTGGCGGCCCCACAAGCAACGAGGGCGGCCATCGCTAGAGGCTTTACGCCTCATTCAACGATGGTGTCCTACTCCCAGTTGAAGTGCAGTCCTACCCAATATCCTAAATGAGACTGATTCTATGAAAATATACACAAAGACCGGGGATCAAGGTGACACCAGCCTCTTTGGCGGTGGCCGCGTCCCCAAGCATCATGCTCGCATCGAGGCCTACGGCACAGTCGATGAAACTAACGCCCTGCTCGGACTGGTAGCCACCCGTTGCGATGATACCGACCTCAAGCAAGCGATCGAACGGGTGCAATCAGAACTGTTCGCGGTGGGCGCCGATCTCGCCACCCCTCACCATGCCTCCACCAGCCATGTCGTGCGCGTCGATGAGGCCAGCATTCACAGACTGGAAAGTGAGATCGATGCTTGGTCATCATCTCTCCCCCCCTTGAAGCATTTCATCTTGCCTGGGGGTTCGGAGGCGGGCGCGACCTTGCACGTGGCTCGCACGGTCTGTCGCCGCGCTGAGCGTGCCTTAACGTCGTTGGCCGAGATCGAAACGGTCAACGACGATGCTCAGCGTTATCTCAACCGTTTGAGTGATTGGTTGTTCACCCTTGCTCGAGTTGTCAACCTGCGCTTGGGGGTCAACGAAACACTGTGGCAACCACCTCTCCCTGAAAATCAACCCGAAGCCTGACACTTACAGGACCATAGACCATGTCTTTACCAACAAGAGAAGCTGCCTGGGAACTCGTTTGTGAATGGATCGCCAACGAAGGTCTGCGCAGGCATGTGTTATCTGTCGAAGCTGCCGTGCGGGCGTACGCTCGCAAGTACGGTGAGGACGAGAACCTATGGGGTATCACAGCCTTGGTTCATGATCTGGACTATGAACGCTTTCCCGACATGGATGACAAGGTAGACGGCCATCCTCGCAGCGCCCTCAGGCTGTTCGAGGTAGAGCAATGGCCGGAAGAGCTGATCCAGGCTGTGGCTGCTCATGCCGATTTCTTAGGCGTGCCCCCGACCACCCTACTGGACAAAACCCTGCGCGCTTGCGACGAGATTACGGGTCTGATCATTGCCACCGCCTACGTCCGGCCCAGCAAAGATATCCGCGATGTGAGATTGAAGTCGGTCAAGAAAAAATGGAAGGACAAACGCTTCACCGCCGCTATCGACCGCAATGAGATCGCAGAAAATGTGGCGGAGCTGGGTGAGGAACTAGATGCGCATATTCAGTTTGTTTTGGAGGCGATGCAGGGGGTCGCTGAGGAGTTGGGGCTGGATGGGCGCTTGGCCTCCACATAAAAAGAGCCGGGTGTGGTATGCTCACCTGCGCGGCGAGTTGCTGGGCCAGGCTGTGGCCCTGGTGGGCGTGAGGATCGGCGACGAAGGTGTGCGCATAATGATGAGATGATCGAGGGGATGATTAAGGAACGCGCTTGTATTGACGGCTTCTGATGGATTCAGCGAGGAACTCCAGAGCCGCCTTGATGAATGATGAAGCGGAGCGTTTTTGTCGATATTGACTTATAGGGAGCTCCTGCAAGGGGCGGCGAACAAACAAAGAAATAATTGCAATTACTTACGCTTTCTGCTACCATGGGGACATGAGATACTCGCAACTGCTGCACATCATGGGCGATGAGCCCCTGTTTGAGACATCCCTGCTGGCTGAACAGGAGGCGTCTCCCTATCGGGCGCAACGACGGCTGGTCGATTGGGCAAAGAACGGCAAAGTTGTACCGCTGCGTCGCGGGCTTTATGCGTTGCCAAAATCACAGCGTAAGTTTGATCCGCATCCCTTTGTAGTCGCGAACCGACTGACATCCAATTCCTACGTCAGTTTAGAGATGGCGTTGCGCTATTACAACATGATCCCCGAGCATGTGGCGGTCATCACCTCGGTGACGACAGGGCGGCCGGGAGAGTGGATGAATGAATTCGGTCGATTCCTCTACCGGCACATTCATCCACGCTACTTCTTTGGCATGGAACGCCGTTTGATCACGGGTTGGCAGTATGCCGACATCGCCTATCCCGAAAAAGCTTTGCTTGATCTGGTCTATCTGCGCAAAGGGGGCGATGCACCTGAATTCATCCAATCCCTGCGCTTGCAGAATCTCGAACAACTCGACATGGATCGGTTGCAGACATTTATCGAGCGCTTCGACAAGCCCAAGATCTATCGGGCGGCGGCTTTGATTCGGGAGCTGGCTGAGGCGGAAATGCGGGAGTATGAGTTACTATGAAAGCCTATCTCCAGGAATTGTGCACCAGCGCCGAAACGCCTCTACTTGCGCAGCATTTTGTACGGGAATATCTGCAAGCCCGCATCCTGCAAAGCCTTCAGCGCATCGGAGCCACGGAAAGCCTGGCGTTTCATGGGGGCACGGCCCTGCGTTTTCTTTACGATATCCCCCGATATTCAGAAGACCTGGATTTTGCTTTGGAACGTACGCCTGAGACCTATAGTTTCCAGGCCTATCTGCGTCAGATTGAGCGAGACTTTGCGGCGGAAGCCTACAGTTTAGATTTCAAGGTCAGTGACAAAGGCGTCGTTCACAAGGCGTTCGTGCGCTTTCGCGGCTTACCCTACGAACTGGGACTATCGGCGCACAAAAAGGAAGTATTGGCGGTGAAACTGGAAGTGGACACCAATCCGCCGCGAGGCGCCATGTTGGCAACCACTTCTTTGACGCGGCATGTCCCCTTGCTTCTTCAGCACCATGATCGGGCGTCTCTATATGCGGGCAAACTCCACGCCGTCTTGCAACGTTCATATCTCAAAGGGCGTGATATTTTCGACTTGTGGTGGTATTTGACGCAGCCCGATTGGCCCGATCCCAACCTGATGCAATTGAATGCGGCGCTGGCACAGTCGGGCTGGGAGAGGCCGGTTTTGACCGGAAGCAATTGGCGGGCATTCGTCCATCAACGGGTGGCCGCTCTGGATTGGCAAGAAAACGTCGTGCGCGACTTGCAGGCCTTTATCATCGATCCGGATTACGAAGACTGGCTGAGTAAAGACGCATTGCTGAGATTGCTGGCGTGAAGCACAGATAAGGCGGCTGATTGGCCTGCCGGTGCGGCTGAATCTGACGACGATCCCGGCCGACGCGCAGCAAATCAGGGTGATAGCGATGGATGGGGCGGGGAATTATGCGGATGGGTGTGTGGTGGTGGGAGTAGATTAGTGCAAGCTGATGGACAACTTCGAATGGTCGTTCGGGTTCAGCAACCGATATGGATTGATGAATGTAGATTACGAGACGCAGTCGCCTTGAAGAACGTTACTGACGTCTACGCCGTAACCACAACGCGATTACCGCGCCAACAGGGAGTGCGGCGCCACCGCACAATTCGCTCACAAAATCTTCCAATTGCTTTTGAGCTTCTTCTATGGCACGGTGTTGAAAATCTTCCCACCACATTTCGACCTGGCGCTGGCTATTTTCCATTTGTTCTTGCCACCATTGATCAATATTGTCCTGTTGCGTGCTCCACCATTCGTCAACTTTGTCTTGTCGCCCCTGCACCCAATCTTTTATAGATCGCTGAAGATCTTGCCAAAAACGCTGCCATGAGTTCAATTGCTCGCCGAATAGACGCTCAGAGATGTCATTTCTATTCGCGATAAACCACTCAACGGTTGGCCTCTGCCAGTGATCTGCTACGATCGCAATATCATTTTCAGACAGTCCATAACCTAATTCCGAATTGGTGGCCAGAAAATCATTTGTAATTACTTGATATGTGCGCGTGCTACTCCATTCCACTTCTTTTCCATCACGGTTAACCAAAGCGGTACCATTTGGGGTAATCCCCTGGAAATTGTAGTCCACGTGGTAACCGTTCACTCCCCCCCTGCGAATCAGCTAATCCTCAAGCAGCAGGTAGCGGAATTGGAGGGGGAGCG
>PIVW01000516.1 GCA_003353825.1 Chloroflexota bacterium | reverse complement strand
GTATCTTCTCAATATTCCGGGGCACTCGCCGAATGAATTCGGGCTCTGAGGGCGTACCGCCGAACGTCCACCTTCGTGGACGGGTTAGTTCCCCCCAAGTTATTGAGAAGATACAGAGCGCATGACAATAGATAGTTTCGTCTACAAGAGAGAACCTGCTGAAACTGGTTCCAAATTTACTCTTGCCAGTGTGCTACGGTGGCCGAATTGATATCTAATACCCTACAGAGATATGTGGCAACGCAAAAACGACAATCTGCACGTATTCAAGGATTTGCCTAATGATCACCGAGTGGGGGCGAAAGAGGATTAAATTCATTTTAGAGCTCGTGTCGGATATATTTATAAAATTGCATATTACGCCAAATACGATCACTGTATTAGGCCTCTTGCTCAGTGTTGGCGTAGGTTACCTCATCATTATCGATCAGCTAGTGTGGGCCGGTCTGTTATATATATTGGCTGCAGGTATGGATGCCGTCGATGGTACTCTGGCAAGAAAACTCAACATTCGTAGCCAATTTGGCGCCTTCCTGGATAGTACCTTGGACCGCCTAGGCGAATCAATCATTTTAGCGTCGATTGGCGTGTGGGCAGTGGTGCAAGACAATGAGAATCTCGTTTTGGTCGTATTGTTAGCCTTCAGTGCACTTGTAACTAGTTATCTTGTAAGCTACACTAGAGCACGGGCTGAAGGCCTTGGGTACGATGTCAAAGTTGGCATTGGTACTCGTGTCGAGCGATTTATCATCATGGCCCTGGCTTTGCTGCTGCAGCGCCCTGATATCGGTGTAGCTGTTATTACTGTTTTAGCAGGTGTTACAGTCATTCAGCGTATCTACGCTGTTTGGAAACTGGCAAAAGTGACATAAGCTAAAATCCTCCCCCGCTCCCCCTCCCCCCAATTGGCGATGCTCCCCCCCCGCAATTGTCTTTGGTCCCAACCGTTTGTTGAGTGCAAGCTGGTTATTGAGCCCTGCCCACCGGTTGGGGCTTTTTTGTTGCCTAACGTCCCTCCAAGCGCGCCTTATTTCAGAATTAGGTAATCTTCCCGTTGCTTTTTAGCGTTTTTCCCGTCTTGACTAAAAAGAAACCAATGTCGCGACCTCCTTCGGACGAGGCGACATTGGTGCAACGGGCTGCAAGTAGCGACCCGGAAGCGATTGGCGCATTGTACGATATGTATGCGCCTAAAATCTACAATTATGTCTACCACCGTACCAGCGACTCCGTCGCCGCTGAAGATCTCACCGGGCAAGTGTTCCTGCGTATGATCGAATCTGTAAGAGCGGGGCGAGGGTGGCGTACATCATTCTCCGGCTGGCTCTACCGTATTGCCCACAACCTGGTGGTTGATTTGTATCGCAAACGAGGCCAAGTCAGTTACACAACCATCGAAGATACCCCCAACATCCCTGCCGGGGACGGCGATCCATTCAAGCTTGCCGCTGCCCGTCTCGACAGTGATGTGCTTTTACGCGCCATCAATCAACTTACCGAGGAGCAGGCGCAAGTTGTAACCCTGCGTTTTCTCGAAGGCTACAGTATCACCGAAGTTGCCACCATTATGGATAAAACCGATGGTGCTATCAAGGCACTTCAATACCGTGGTGTAGCCAGTTTACGTCGAATCATGAACGGCCAACCCTCATGACCACCGAAGACCCGGCTTTTTTCGACCTCTTCCACGAGCTAGCAGAAGATCTTGGGCGAAACGAAACACGCCAAGATACCATTAAACGCGCACAGGAACAGGGCGACGATGAACTGGTTGCAATGTTGGATCTGGTAGACGAGTTACAGACTCAGCCACCTGTTCCCGCTGCCACAGAGTCGTTAGAGAGAGCACGTGCTCGTGTCTTGGCCTTCGTAACTCCGCCGCCGGCAAAGGTACCGGTGACAGTGGTCGTACCTGGTTTATGGGAGCGAATTCAACAAGGGATGCGCATATCTGCTGCTCCTGCCTGGGCCACGGCAGCCGTTATCGCCATCATGGCGCTTTTAGTGACGATGGCAACGACCGTTTCTGTCTCCGCCAATGCCATTCCTGGAGATCCCCTCTATGGGGTTAAGATCGTATCTGAAAATATCGCAAAGATGTTGATCTTCGATGCGTCAGAACGAGAGATGTATGAGCAGACCATTCATGCACGCCGTATGGTCGAGCTTAAAAAATTGGTCGAGATCAATCGTGAGGCGAGGGTTAATTTCCGTGGTGAGGTTTTGGGACGTAAGGGAGATCTTTGGCTCATTGATGAATACCTTGTAGAGGTCGAGAATGGCGCCGAACTACTTGAGGGTCTGCGTTCAGGCTCCACGGTATGGGTATCCGCCCTATTCAAGGACCAGACTTTCCAAAATGTAGTCATTTCCGATCTGTATACGCCAACTCCGACCACGGCGCCAACCCCGACCCAGGTGCCTGCCGCTTATAGATTGCAGTCCCGCGACGCAGATACACCGGCTCCGGTTACGCCACTACCAACGCCCAGGCGCAGACCCACGCGCAGACCCACCCCAAAACTCACCAAACCACCACCTACTGCGACGCGCAAACCCAAAGCCCCGGCCAAAGTCAATCCTGCCACAACACCTGTTCCAAAGCTGGTAGACAGCTCCACGGCGACGGTGATTCCGGTGGTTCAGGAATTCGTCCACTCCGGCAAACTCACGCGCCTGAACAGCTCGAGGCTCGTTGTTGCCGGTAAATCGTTCCGACGAAATAAAAGTACCAACATTGCAGGCGCAAAAGTCGGCAACAGCGTGGACGTGCTGTATCGTGTCAGTTCCAGTGGCGATAGTGTTGCCATCCAAGTGTATGTACGCTCGGCAACGACTGAGCCAAGAATTGTAACTGTTCAGGGTGTCGTCACAGACCGGACACCAGCATACGTCGTCGTTGCAGGAAGAAAGTTCTGGTTGACAGCTCAAACAGGTATAAGCGGCGGTGCCCTCGTTGTTGGAGTCGAAGCCTGGACTCGAGGACATGTGGCCACAGATGGCCTTCTCTATGCTGATTCTATTATCATTTCATCGCCCACGGCGGTACCAACATCAAGCAATCCTCAGATTCTGACGCCGGAATCGAACCCCACGCTACCCATTGATCTAACGCCCTCGGTGACACCGGAACTCTCACCCACAGTTGCTGCCAGCGAGACGATTTCGCCGACACCAGAAGGGACGCCAACTACGGAAACACCCGAATCTGATACACCTACAGTCTCTCCTGTCGACACCGCAACGGCGACCCCGGACCCAGGGGAGACGCCCACGCCAGGACCCGACGAGACACCGACCCATGAGCCGGTCGACACCGCTACGCCTGCACCTGATGATACGGCAACCCCGGCGTCTGGGGATACATCAACACCGGTACCTGTTGATACTGCTACGCCCCTACCCGATGATACAGCTACACCTGTGCCGACATCAACCATCGGTCCTGATACACCAGCCCCCACGAGCACCCCTGTTCCAACCAATACATCGGCGCCGTCCACCAATACGCCGGCGCCACCCACCAATACGCCGGTCCCGCCTACCAACACACCCAATCCACCCACCAATACGCCGGTACCACCCACCAACACACCCAAGCCGCCTCCGACTGCAACGCCAGAAGGTGGCTCTAGCTTGGCGATGTTCTCCTCCCAGAAAGCCTTGGGCTGGGCTGGGAAGAATGAAGTGGAGGAAATAATTAATAATGAACGGTTATTAGTTAACTGTTAATGAAGGATGCAGCCATATAGCGTTTGAGTCGTGAGAACAATATTGGTACCACTGTGACGTTGATATAGAGCAGTTCCATTAACAATTAATTATTTTGACAATGGCACATTTCTCTAGACCATCAGGCACTATATCTTGTGGGTACCAGTTATTGACGCCCATATGCAGTAGGGCGACATCAATTGCCGTTCGTTAGTAACTGTGCCGG
>PIVW01000515.1 GCA_003353825.1 Chloroflexota bacterium | reverse complement strand
GAGACTAGTCTGACCATATCGATCGAAACATTTGTCACTTCCCCAGCGAAAACCGTCATCATTGGTCCCAACCACCCCTTCGTTATCATTGGCGAACGTATTAATCCCACCGGACGCAAGAAGCTGGCCGCAGAAATGCGCGACGGCGATTTCAGCCGAATACGCACAGATGCCGTCGCTCAGGTAGAAGCAGGCGCCCATATATTGGACGTTAACGCCGGCCTCGGCGTGGCCAATCCCCATGAAGTTGAGCCTGAAGTACTATCCGAAGCGATCAGAATCGTGCAAGAGGTCGTCGATGTACCCATTTGCATCGACTCTTCAGTCGTGCCTGCGCTCAAAGCCGGGCTCGAAACTGCCTGGGGCAAACCTATCGTAAACTCGGTCACCGGGGAAGATGAGCGCCTCGAAGCAGTTTTACCCCTGGTGGCCGAACATGGCGCTGCTGTCATTGCCATCTCCAACGATGAGAGTGGCATCTCCTATGATCCGAAAGTGCGTTTTGAGGTTGCCAAGCGCATTGTCGAACGGGCAGTGTCGTATGGAATCCCTAGAGAAGATGTGATCATCGATCCTTTGGCCATGCCGGCCGGAGCGGTGGCAGGCGCTGGCGCCCAGGTATTCGAAATCGTACGTCGGGTTCGCGAAGAGTTGGGCTGCAATACCACCTGTGGTGCTTCGAATATCTCATTTGGCTTGCCCAATCGTCCCAGCGTCAACGCCCATTTCGTGAGTATGGCCATTGCCGCCGGGATGCCCTGCGCCATCACCAACCCTTTAGCGCAAGAGATCATGCAAGGCATTCGTGCCGGAGACATGCTCATGGGACATGACGAGAACTGCACGGCCTGGATCAAGATGCAGCGCCAGAAATCGCAGGAAACGCCAGCCGACACAGGCGAAAGCAAACCATCTCAGCGCCGTAGCAGACGTAGCCGCTCCGAACGAGTTAGCAGGTAGACGTGTTGCGTGTTACGTGATGATTGTGTTAATGAACTACGCCTTTCTAGTAGGGGCCACGCAAGTTCCGAAAGGGCCAACACGATTTATGGTCAGTATTTTTCATGGCGGCCCCACCGCTTCGTCCGCAGACCGCCATTTCATTTAGACTATACGACCGATTCACAAACCTTTCCTGATTGGCCAACATGACGCCTCAAAACATGTGATAAGTTCCACCACCATCCCGCTTTTCTGACTATCACTTTGCTTGACAGACTGGCTAAGAAGAGATAAGATTAAAGCCATTCTTTACTATACGAAAGGGGCGAATATGTCTACTAGCGATCTTTTTAGCGAAGTCAACGAAACTATTGATCCTGGGAAATCTACACATCCAGTAGCTGAGGTTCCACTTCAACTAACATCAGAAAGTAAGCTTTCCGCAGCGATGGCCCCCTATCAGACGTATATGCGGGGTGAAGGACTATCCGAAAACACTATCAAGGCCTTTATGGGTGATGTGCGGTTGCTTGACAGATTCTTCAAACAAAGGGAATTGAATCCGGCATTAGGAGGGATTGGAACAAAGGACCTCAACCACTTTTTGCATTGGTTGCGCCACGAACGCACGAACAAGAGCGGCGACATCATCCCTTGCAGTCCAAAATCGTATGCACGACGCGTCACCACCCTAAAATCGTTTTTTGGCTGGTTGCATGCTGAAGAAGTGCTCAACGTAGATCCTGCGGCTCCTGTCATCCAGGAAAGTGTACGGGCGCCGCTACCTCGCATCTTATTTGATGATGAAATAGATCGATTGACACGAATCTCCCGAGATATGCTCTGGTCGCCCACCAAACCGGATGCTCGCCCGTACCTGCTCGTCGTCATACTTATGCAAACTGCTCTCAAGAAGAGTGAAATGGTAAATCTAGCATTGGCGGATGCAGACACTTCCAATCCTCGTGAACCTGTGCTGTTGGTGCGTTATGCAGACCCCAAATATGCACATAAGGAACGTAAACTCTTTCTTGGGCCGGCGTTTTTACCTGTTTACAATCAATACTTGCGTGCCTATCAACCGACCGAGCGTGTCTTCGAATGTACAGCCCGCAATCTCGAATATGTGTTGAGCGACACAGCAGCGCTCGCTGACATCAAAAATGGCCTCTCATTTGAGACCATGCGCTGGACATCTGCTGTACGTTCCTATCGATTTGGCACCCCGCCTGAGGCACTGCGTAAAAAACTGGGTCTCAGTCCAATCACCTGGCGAGAGACATTCGAAAAGATAAAGACATTGGCCAGTCCGGGCTTGTAGATATGACATGGTTTAATCATGACAAGGTGACGTGGTGACATGGTGTTATCTTGACTTGTGGCCGGCCACTCGATTGGTCGCGGCTTTTTGACGATAGTTTAATGACTCCTCTGAAACAAGGTCTAGACAAGCAGTGAAGGCCGAGATAACAGTAAAAATAGTGGGATTTAGACGCGCTTTTCCCCGTGAAACCCTATGTTTTCCTCTGCGGTCTCTGTAGAACTTTATGTTCTCACCTGGCGGTTAATAGGCTTGTTTCAGTGGTCTCTTTATTCCGCTTCGCGCGCACCCAGGGGTAAAAAGGTCAGTTCGGAGGCTTTGTAGGCTTCGTTAGCAGATAAGTAATCACCGCCCCAGCCGCCGATTACATAAAGGTATCGCCCGATGATTGTGGCGACAGCATTACGCCAGGGGCCGCTACGGGGCGAATCAAAAGTGGACCAGGCTTGCGCCATTAGATCGAATCGCTCGTGTAGATGAGGTTGTTCACCTTCGCCGCCACCGATGACGTAGATGTCGTTGCCCGAGACAGCAGCCGCCAAGTCTGCCCGTGGTTCGGCGAGTGCAGGTGCTTGAGACCAGGTATCGACTGCAGGATCATATATCCACATTTCAGACCGTTGTTTCTGCCCGTCGTGCCCGCCCACAACGAACATCTGTCCCCGCACCGGCGTCGATCCTGCAAACGCAGTGGGCGCCGGCAAGCGCCGACCCTCTTCCCAACTGTCGGTCTCAGGGTCATAAATGAACAGGGTATCGGTAACGCTTGAACCATCCCATCCCCCAGCCGCATAAATCCGATCATTTAATGAGACGGTTGCCAGACCGCAGCGCCGCTCCGGCAGGGGTGCAAGAGTTTGCCAGGTTTCGGTTGCAGGATCGAAGCGATCGACCTGGCGAAGCGCTTCCTGTTTGGCACACCCCCCCACAACATAAAGCTGCTCATCGAAAGCTGCCGCACCCGCTGCTCGTGCTGCAACAGGGCGTGAGGGTAGCGTTTGCCAGTCATCAGAAGTCGGATCGAAGACCTCGAGTCTGTCGCTATCACCGGTTGTTGTCTCCCCCCCCACGATGTATAGCCGTCCATCGATGAGACCGGCAGCCGCTCTGCTGCGGGCCGTAGGCATAGAGGAGCGTTGCGTCCAGCGAAGCACATCCTGGCGAGGTGGTAGTGTAATCGGCGGTATGCCCAAATCTGTAGTGAAATCAGGTACACTCGCAATCGACACGGAGGGTGCTGTCTGCGGCCAAAATAGCACCACTGCAAAGGCGGCGATAGCGATCACAAGTGCGACTGCCTGCCATGGACGGCTGGATACCACGAGGGGCTGCCACTTTGGTGGATCAGGGACCTGCTCTTCTTCGAGTCCTGTATGCGCCATCCCCGGCACATCAATCCAGCCACGCCTTACAGCCTCCATGGTCGCTTCGGTCCTGGATTGCACGCCCATCTTTTCGAAGATGTTTCGCCCATGCACCTTAACGGTGTTGGGGCTAATGATGAGACGGGCGGCGATCTCGTCGTTACTCAACCCTTCCGCCATCAGTGCAAGGATCTCAGATTCTCGGCGAGTCAGTTTGATGTTATCTGCCATATTGGGATTATACACAGCCACTCCCGAAAGCACGAAGGTGCAGCAAGGGCCGTAGGGTGACGCAGCCTGTTTGCCTGTTGCCT
>PIVW01000070.1 GCA_003353825.1 Chloroflexota bacterium | reverse complement strand
ATTGCTCTTGCGGGTTCATGATGACCTCTCTGATGATGTGGCGATTTTCAGAAAGGTTTGCTCATGAACCCGTTTCCGTCAAGTTTCGTCATACTCCCAGTTCAACTGCGGTGCTACCGGGGAGGATGAGACCTGGATAAACTACTTTTTCCCCAAATTGCCCTAGCTGCATCTTTTTTCTACGGCCAAATGTGTTCAGCGTTGTAAGGATGTCGTGAACAAAAAAAACGCGCAGCTTTTTAACCCGCTGCTGCTACCAAAGTACTTTAAGATACGTGTTAGACATTAAAATCAAGCCATCATATCGGAGACAGGAATAAGGTGTCCATGCGTTTCGCGAGAATTACAGTTAACCCACATATCATGAACGGGAAACCATGTATTCGTGGCATGCGCTTTCCGGTGTCTAGATTGCTTGGCCTTCTGGCATCTGGTGAGACGCCAGATTCGATTCTCCACGCTTACCCTTATGTAGAGCCGGAGGATATCAGCGATGCACTGGAGTACGCAGCGTTTCTTGCCGATGAACAGATGATCGAGTTTGCAGCGGGAAAGTGCTGCTGCTTGCTCTGACAGGGGCTTCGGGACTCGAACTCATCTTATTCCGCGGGGGAACCATTCCGACAACGAAATGGCCGACTTACTGACCCGCGTATTGGAGGAAGTTCCGGTAGATAAGATTGAGCAATCTGTCTGTGTAATAGACAAGAAACGGATAAGGATTACCTCGCTGCCATTCCGTTAGAGACATCACCTAAGGCCATCCCGGTGACAGAAAAGGAGATAACTGAATATGTATGACGATCCCGATTCAGCACGACTTGAACATATCCGTTCGAAAATGTTGACTCTGACAGATGAAGAACTTGAAACTATCATCACCGAAAAGGATACCGCCCAATGGACCCCTGAGGCAGCTGAAATTGCCGAGGAGATCTATCAAGAAAGGACTGGTACACTGCCAAACGCAATTTATGTTGTTGGTAGTGAAGCGGAAGGCTCTGACGTAACCGTGCGTGCGGATACCTTCTACGACTTTGACAGAGTTGAACGTATCGCTAATTGGGCGGGGTGGCTCTCTTGGTTTTTCTTGGCACTTCCCATATTTGTGTTCGCTTTCAACATCTATGTTACGTGGGATCCTCGAGAACCGAGATTCCTACTGACCGGAATCGTGTACGCTTTTGCCAGTACCGGCCTTACCCTCATTATCGGAGGTCTGGCATTCATCTTACTCCAAGCGATCTCTGAAAGCATTTACGTTTTGCTTGATATCGAGGCCAACACTAGACAATGAAATGTAAGCCTTTTCACCCAATTCGAATCCTGGACATGCCAATATGTGTTTGGTCAGGCTATCAACAGCCAGTATAATGCAAGTGTCGAAAGTCGCTATCTATGAGAAAAATTAACAGACTAAAACAATGACTGCTCCCCAAGACCTATTCTCTCAGATCGAAGAAGTTAAACGCACAGTAGCACGATTGGAAAAGCGCCTGGCCAAAGTAGAGACATGTCCGCCAGGTAAAATCTGCACGAACCATCGGTACATTGTGCGCCTCGAAGGTGTATGCGGTGGACGCCCGATCATTGAAGGGACGAGAATCTCGGTTAAGACCATCGTCAGCGGTATCAAGTTGGGCTGGACGTTACAGGATATTCTTGACTACTACCCTTTTTTGGCAGCTGCAGAGGTCGCTGATGCGTTGGCCTACTACCAAGACAATCCAGAGCAGATCGAAGCTGAATTTACTGAGGAGCAACGGTTTCTTGAACAGGAGATCCCGCGACTCCAACAATTAATTACGTCCCAGCAGATCGAGAACTAACGATGCCCGATCCAGGGCTTAGTATCAAGCTCTACCTGGATGCCGATGTCAATATGAGGTTGGCAGCGAATTTGCGCCGAGAGGGGTTCGACTGCATTTCCGCAAGGGAGGTTGGACACGACACCTTGGGGGATGAAGACATACTGGCTTTTGCCACATCAGAAGAACGCTCTCTTCTTACGCATAATATCCAAGATTTTGTTCCAATCTTTGAGCAATGGTGGTTCGCTGAACGAAGCCATCATGGCATTATCGTGTCACAACACCTTCCCATTGGTGAAATACAAGAACGGATACTTCGTCTGCTGGTCAGAGTAAATGGAGAAGAGATGGGCAACACAATACGAAACCTGGCAGAGTTTGTTGTTAGAGAATAAACATTTTCATAATGTTAATCCATGTTTGACATAATCCTCATCGCCAACCGCGGCGAGATCGCGGTTAGGGTGATATGAGGGGGCGTTGGCATGATCATTGCAGCCACATTGGAAAACTCCCGGGATGTAATTGATCCTTGGGGCCCGCATCATTCAACAGGTTTGTGTGAATGCTGGCGACAGGGTAAATCAAGGGCAATCGATTGTTTACACCAGAATCTGGGTTATGCCAGCGAGGCTGCACGGGCCATGATTGACTACGCCTTCGGCCAGCTGAAACTCAGACGCATTCTCGCCTGCACCGAATACGATAACCTGGCCTCGCAGGGGGTCATGCGCAAGCTGGGCATGACCCCCCTTCGAAATCCACACACCGAACCACCCTGGCTGCAAATCGTCGGCTTGCTAGAAAACAGGAATCTAACCACTCAATGAATCCTTCGAACTCATCCAATTCAGAGCATTCAACCCCCGGGACCGTAAATCTGTACAGTGATGTGCTCGTCGCAGTCAGAGTTGCGCTAGACAATGCGGCAGATCATGCCCCCAATACGCTGCACACCATCCCCGTCGGTCTTAGCACCGGTCCCCTCCCCTTCCCAGGCAGTGAGGATGAAGCTCTGGAACTATGGCTCGATCTACAATTGCACAAGCTGGTCATCGCCACCAGCTATGGCGCCCGCTTCGAATCCACGCTAATCGGCCACTCAGCCCGCAGTTTTACCGATACCGTGCTCGATGCGCTGGCGGTGTTAGGCGTGATCGTGGAGATAGATGGTGCAACTATAAACGACAGTTACGGGGTTGAGTGAAGCTCATAACGTCCATGACTGCCCAAACACCCCTACGCCAAAACCTCGCCGTGTTAATTCCTGTCGCTCAGGTCCAAGATGCCACAAAATATTGCTGTGATTGAGGTGGATGAAATTGATCTCTGTTTTGGCCGTCCACACCTGAAAGTGTTCGACACTATCGTTGACAAAGGGATGGGGGATTTGTGAGAGATCGCGCCCAGGCAACTCAGCAGGGCTATAAAAGCTGCCGTCCAATAGGGCGATCTCCGTATCTGGCAGTTGAACATTATCCCAGCTATCGATGTCAGGGCAGTAGACTAGCGACTGGGAGGGTCCTTTTACCCAGAAAGCGACGGTATCGCTGTATTCATCACGGTGGGGGACGAGCAACGGTGTGAAGCTCAGATCTGGGGTCAGTGCATGTTTGCTACCTATTTCCAACAAGTGTAGGTTGATATTCCCACCTTGTACCAGCCCCGACCAAGGTGCATTCTCCATTAAAAACGTTGCCATCTGTTCAGTGCAGTAGACAGGCATGTGGTCGGTGTTCATCACCTCCGCTCCGAGATAGATCAAACCGGTGTAGTGGCCGATGTGGGCGTGTGTAAGCAAGATGCCGGAGAGTCGGAGACCAGAGGTTTGAGCGACGTCCTGAGCTTGTCGAAGGGGTCGGAGATCGGCATCGCCCCCTGGAGCTACGGCAGACGTCTGGTTAATGAGGGCGTGGAGTTGCGAGGGGAAATCGGGTGTGGCGTCGATCAGCCAGCATTGCCGGGTACCGTGATCGGCCAGGCCCAAGCAGGAAGCGAATTGGCGTTTACGTGGGTCTTGCCGGGCTGCCGCACATGTCCTACAAGTGCAATCCGCGTGCGGGACGCCGCCATCTTGTGCAGTGCCGAGAAGAACGGCTTGTACGTGAGTTGATTCATGAGTTTGAAAGGGCACTGTGTTTGCTCTGATCCTTGTCTGCTTTTCTATCGACACCCTGCCTACAATTCAACCGAAGGGCAGATATCGTTCAGCACGCAGTTGGGGCAATCGGGCCTGCGAGCATTGCACACCCTACGCCCATGGAAGATAAGCAGATGTGAGATGTCGATCCAATCCTCACGTGGCGCCAAGGCCATAAGATCTACCTCGATCTTAGTGGGATTGCTGTTTTCAGTCAGTCCCAAACGATTCGACAGACGTTTGACATGTGTATCGACGACGACTCCGTCGGCAATGTTGTAAGCAACCCCGAGCACGACATTGGCTGTTTTGCGGGCCACGCCGGGCAATTGTGTGAGCTGATCCATATCTGCTGGCACTTCACCCTCATAATCGTAGGCGATAATCTGCGAGGCTTGTTGAATATGTTTGGCCTTGTTGCGAAAGAAACCGGTGGAACGGATCGCCGTTTCGATTTCGATCCGATCTGCCTCGGCCATGGTTTTGGCATCCGGATATCGAGAGAACAACTCCGGCGTCACCTTATTGACGTGCTCGGCAGTACACTGCGCCGATAATACCGTGGCGACCAATAGCTCGTAGGCATTGTCATGCACCAAGGCGCAACAGGCATCGGGATGTTCCCGGCGCAAACGGCGGATGATCTCGTCAATACGTTGCTCGGGTGGGGAGTCTGGGGAGAGATTTGGCATGGAGTTGGGAATTGAAGACTAGAGATTGGGGGTGGTGATGTCAGTTGACAGCGTCTGACAGATCATGTGATGTTACCGTTTACTCGCCATCATCATGGGGTATTCTACCATAGGAGTTGCCGAGCGGTGCGGTGGTGCCGGGTATTGCTATGTGACATCTATGATATACTACGATAGTTACGGCATTTATAAAATGGGCCCTTTCGGAATTTGCGTGGCTACTGCTAGAAAGGTCTTGTTCGTTAGCACAACCAGCACGCAACACGTGGTTTTCTAGGACCACGCGAAGTCATGTTGAACCATAAAATGAACTGGAAGACATTATCTGCATGATCCATCTCATCTACACCGGCGGCACCCTGGGCATGGTACGCCGCCTTGATGGCACACTCGAACCGGCCGGCATCCAGGGCCTGCTCGACCAGATCCCGGAACTCGAACGGGTGGCTGAAACCGACCATTTCACGTTGGAACCGCCCCGAGACTCGGTGGATTTGGGTCCCAACGACTGGTTACGCCTTGCCCAACACATTGGCGACCGCTACCAATCATACGATGGTTTTGTCATCCTGCACGGCACTGATACCATGGCGTACACTGCGGCGGCCTTGTCGTTTCTGTTGGAAGGCTTGCACAAACCGGTGATCTTGACCGGTGCACAATTACCCATTGGTGAGGTGCGAAACGACGCCCGCAGTAATGTCATCACCGCGGTACAGTTGGCGGCTGCAGAGCATCAGCAGACGCGTGAGGTCGGCATTTTCTTTGGGGATCGTCTGCTGCGAGGTAACAGGGCGGTCAAGACCTCAATCGCTTCGTTCGATGCTTTCGATTCCCCAGATTGCCCACCGCTGGCTCGAATCGGCACGCACATCAGATATCCGCGCCTGCCCAAGCTCCCGCCTAAACCTGACCTACTGTTGGTCCACAACCATGTGGATGCCAACGTAGCTCTGGTCAAACTCTTCCCCGGCCTTACGCCCGATCTGTTGTGCGCGCTCATCGATGCACCTATTCGAGGTCTTGTGTTGGAAACCTTTGGCAGTGGCAATGTCTCCGCTATTCACGGCCTCAGCGGAGTGTTGGGCAACGCCATCGCAGAGCGGGATCTATTGGTTGTCGCCATCAGTCAGCAATTGCAGGGCCGTATCCAACTCGAAGCCTACGCTGCCGGTCGCCGCCTGGTGGATGTAGGCGTGGTCTCCGGTTACGACATGACATCGACGACAGCGCTTGTTAAACTAATATTTTTACTGGGGCAAGATAAGCTAGACTACGCTGCCCGACGCCATCTACTAACCTCCAACTTACGAGGTGAACTTAGCGAGTGGTGAATTTTATATACGGATGGATCGTGGGCGGCATGCAGATGGGCACGATCTATCAAGTGGGCGTTTTCAGGGAACCCTCAAACAGATCACCTTCAGCTTTACACCAGTTTCAAGTGGTGGCTCAACTTGGATGAAATACTCCGTCCCCATGCTCGCAGCCCGCATCTCAGGCGGCAGTTGTCTGAATAGACTATCCTCACCAAATTGTGTGGGATGGCAGATCGTGGCAGCATCTTTGATATCCATCAGCGCTCGCACATCTAACTCGTGCGTGATCTGCGGCAACAGAGAGTCGAGTTTATCGACAGATACATCCTCAAAGCCGCTAATATCAATATCATGCGCTCTGGCGTAGTCCAGCATGGTCTTGAAACTACTCAGAGGCATGGCAGCATGATAGAGTCGTTGCGGTAACCAGGATATCCCTGTTTCCAGAAAGGCATGAGTGTCTCCTGCTAGATAAAAGGCCTCGGTGGTATAGCGACCCGTTGCGATATGATCTGGATGTCCACACCAACCAAAGGGCTCGAATGTAATGATGATGTTCGGCCTGACCTGACGGATAATGCATACCAGCTTGCGTTTCACCTCATCGGGATCTGCCTGGATGAAGGCGGTCGAGCTGTCGTTTTCATCTGTGCCATCCATACCCGGAATCACAGTAGTCGAGCATGTGAAGTTCAGCGATAGCAATGACATCACAAGCACAACGCAGTTCCTGTTCGCGCACCGCCCCCAGGTTCTCGGGTGTGGCCAGGGCAGGATTGCTGATCTCCCCTGCTTCACAGCGCGTGGCGCAGGCAAGTACGACATAGACACCTTGTTGGGCATAGTGTGCCAAGGTTCCGGCTATGGCGCCTTCATCATCAGAGTGGGCGAAAACCGCCAGGATTCGTTTTGCCATAGGGAACGATCGATTTATGGAAGTGAGGGTTTTACGTGAGGTAGATTGAGGAAGAAATTCTGCAGGTCTGGTTCACTGAGGCTTTCGGCAATAGCCTCTACAATGGCGCGCGCCTCCCGATGTAGTTTCGCCATCTCCGATTCGTCTTGACTGGTTTCAGCCAATAGCGCCAGCACCTGCCAGAGGATACGCTTGCTTTCCATACGGACGGCCATTTCTCTTGCTTGCTGCCAACTTGCTCGCGCTGCTGTCTCATCACCACTGGCATGAAAAACCTTGCCTTGCCACAATAATAATTCTGGCACATGCCATTCAAATTCGAATTGTCGACACCAATCCAAACCAGACTCCAGATCAGATAGGGCGGTATCGTAGTGCTGACCCTTGAATGCCAGCATGCCCTTTGAGATCGCATACCATGCCAGGGCGCCATTTTCAAATTTACTTGCTTTAAGGTCAACTTGTAGTAAAGTAAGCGTCTCGGCAGCATTTTCTTCATCACCCACAATCATCCCATAATAAGCAAAAAGGGATCGAACCCAATTGCGATATGTCTTGGAGAGCGTCTCGACCACTGATTTGTAGGCATAAAACTGAGTCAGGCGTTCTGGTGGAACCCCTAACTCAGCATAGACTATAGCCAGTTCGATGGTGCGCGCAGCCCAACCCAAACCCTCTGCCTGCTCGAACAACTGATGCCTGGTCTCAAGGGCCTCAATCGCTCGGCCATAGTCTCCCAATTCCCTGCCGGCCAGGCCGATAACACTCAAACAACCTGACTGGCCATAGAGATTCTCAACACGGCGCGCCAAATCAAAGCCCTGCTCAGCCCAATTAAAGGCAGATCTGTTATTACCACGAAACTGTTCGACCATGCTCTTGTAGTGTAACGATGAGGCCAACATAGGCTGATTGTCCAGTTCACGCCATAGCACAATCGCTTCATCGGTATAGGCGTCCATGGCATGGATCTGGCCCAATTGACCGGCATTGATGGCGAGATCACTAAGAGTAAAAGCCATCTGCTCACGCAGTGCCAATGTCCGCGCTAACTCTAGGGCCTTTTGACCGTAAACAGCAGCATCCTCTTGCTTATTCAGTCCATACATGTGGACGAGCATCAGCACCCACAGTGCCCTGGCCTCACCCGGTGCATCTTGATACTCCTGCGCCAATGCCAGTGCATTTGAGACCATGTCGAACGCAAGTGATGGATCGATGAACTCGCTGACCGTGTGGGCTAACGCCTGTCCCAGAAGTGCGTTAATCTTTAGCCGGGGCTCAGCTCGATCTTCGCCAACGGCCGCCATGGCTTTGTAGAGATCGATGGCGCTGGCATAATCGTGGATGAGTTCATAGGTTCGGCCTAAGCGATTGTAGACATGCAATAATTGATCCACGTGGGCAGCTTCAACATCGTTCAAGGCGCATGCGTAATGGTCGATTGCTTCTTTTAGGGCATAGAGACGGTAGGCGATATCTCCGGCTTGGATATGGTAAGCAAGTGCCTTAGTAGAATTGTTGGCTTCGGCAAAATGGTGAGCCAGCGTAGGCGCCAGCTCTTCCAAGCGGTTGGGAAACAGCCTTTCCAGAGCCCCTCCGACACGTAGATGAAACTCGCTCCGCCGTTTGAGCAGCAAAGTATTATAGGCCGCCTCTTGGGTCATGGTATGGCGGAACATGTATTCCAATTCGGGCAGCTTGGCTGTCTCGACAATGATGTCCATGTGCTGCAATTCTGCCAGCCTCGTGTCCAGCGTCTGTTGCTGTTCCTCAATTGTGGCCAACACCCGTTGGTAGAATGAGCGACCGATCACCGACGCCAATTGCAGTGTATGTCGCACATCAGAGGTCAAGCGATCGATGCGGGCCATGACTAATGCTTGCAGGCTATCGGGGATATCGATGTTCTCGCTGTCGCCAACCGCACGCCAGTACGCGCCACTTTCATCTTGGACAACGATCCCTCGTTCGATCAGTGTGCGAACAATCTCCTCGACATAAAAGGGATTACCATCTGCTTTCTCTAGAATCTGGCCCCTGAGTGCATCAGGTAAAGCGGCAATAGCCAACAGATGGTTGACCATTTCATCACTATGGCTATCCGAAAGGGGCTGCAAGGCGATCTCGGTATACCGCTCCGCGTACTCTACCCGCATGCGTTCGCGTAATGCCCAGATCGGAGCCTCACGGTCGGGACGGAATGCGAAGATGAAGAGAACGGGCAACTGTTTGACCAGGGTCAACAGATGTGCTTCCAAGCCGAGTGAGGCGCTATCGATCCAATGGGCATCGTCAAAGATATAAACATAGGGCTGATCGCCAATTTCACGTCGCAAAGCATGTAGCATCGAGGCATAGAGTTCTCGCTTGAATGTCTCACCGTCGAGGACTGCTTCACCGTCAGGATGAATTCCCAGCAGCATCTCATGCACGGTCTGTAAGGTTTCGTGCTGAGGATACTCCCGCAGCATACGCTGAAGCTTGTCACGTGCGACTTCAGGTGCGTCATTCGCTGTAATCTCCGCCCATACACGTATCTGCTGCTGAAAACTATCGTAAGGCCGGCCTGTATGATAAGAAGTCGCCCCCATCGTAGCCCAGCGCAAATCCGTTTCAGAGCTATTCTGTTCCTGCTGCCAGAGGGCCTGCATTTCAGCAATGAGCCGGCTTTTACCCAAACCGGCCTCTCCCATGATGGAGACGATCTGTCCTTCACCCTGCAAAGCCCTGCGGATCAAACCATGCAATTGATCGAGCTCGGCGGACCTGCCAACCATGGGGCTATCCAGACCTTCGATGCCACGTACACGGCCTGGACGTGATTTAGGATAAAGGGGGCGATAGGTAGCGATGGGTTCTGATTTGCCTTTAACCTGGATACTGCCCAGCGCTTCGAACTCAAACAGGGGTGTGACTAATTTGTAGGTATCCTCTGAAATGTGTACAGTGCCAGGCCCGGCTGTCTGCTCCATACGGGCTGCGAGATTGACCGCATCGCCGGTGGCGGTGAATTCCATGTGCAGATCTGAGCCGACTCCACCAACCACGACCATGCCGGTATTGATCCCCACCCTCACACCGAACTCGACGCCATACCGCCGTTTGACCTGCTCTTGATAGTGCTCTATCCCGGCCACGATATCCAAACCGGCCAGGATAGCTCGTTGGGGATCATCCTCGTGAGCGATGGGCGCCCCGAAAAAGGCAAGGACAGCATCACCCAGCAACCTACCCACGGTGCCTTCATACTTGTAGACAGGGCGGATCATGTGCTCGAAAGCGCCGTTGATGATTTCAGTCCATTCCTCGGGATCGAGTTGCTCGGCTGCGGCGGTGGAACCTTTTACATCGCAGAAGAGCATAGTCACGATACGGCGTTCGCCAACCATCGCTTGCTCTGCGCGCGCTTGGTCGAGCTTGGACCTGAATTCGGTAGGGATGAGAGCGTCCAGATCAGGTCGAGTGACATCACCAGTGCTCGGGTTAGCTTCTGCCGAAGCTGGTGTGATCGCATAGTTCTGAAATGCGGTGACGGCAGTTTGCTCTCCCGACCAGCCGGCACGGACGATGTGGGCATTGGGAGACAGCGGATTACCGCAATGATCACAGAAATCAGAATCAGGTATTGCATCAACGCCACAGCGCGGACAGTTGCTTTGCAGCAAGAGACCACAACGCCTGCAAAAATGGGCGCCCTGGCGATTGTGTGTGTGACAACGAGGGCATTCCATAGCAAGTTATGTTCACAAAGGAGAGCAGCCGCATATTGCAACGCGGCTACGCTGAAGGTTCCGGCAGTATAGCGGGTTTGTCAAGTCAGGGCAATCGACCTGTGTGTTTTTCAAGCGAAAACGCGCCCACTCGCTTGTGAGAAACGCGCCCGGTAGGGGTAGATTGAGAAGGGTTGCGCGCGTCGAAAATGCGCCCAGGGTTGATAGGTTTGCTAAAATGTGAAGGTTCGTGCGGAGGATAGCGGCGAACAAAGTTCGCATGGAGTGCAACCCTTCGTCAAGCTCAGGACAGGCTTCGAGCGCCGCCACGAACGACCGTCGACAGGGCACAGAGAGTGTTAGGGCTATGTTCTGCATTCTCTGCTCTTTGTGCTCTTCGGCATACAGCGCACTATTATCTACCGGAAGGAATAAGGGCGTGTTAGATAGCGTTGGTCGAATCACCATTGTTGGTTGAGATCCGATGCAATCAAATCGAGACGTTCGATAGTGAGATCAGAAGAACGACCGTCATAGTGTTTATATAAGATGCCATGGACACGCAGATTCGCATACCAGAGATAGCGATGGCGCCGTTTCTCTTTGCGGAGGGAGATCGGTCACATGGGGCAGGAGAAATGGGCAAAAACGGGTATGCACTGCAATGTCTGATAGCGAAAACTGGTGACAGATTCCAGCCAGGCAAACCAATCAGGTGAGCCAACGGTGCAGGAGAACGAATTGTCTAGATGGGGCGTGAGATAAAGTCGCCGCCCTCTGACTTGAGGTGTGTTCTTGGCCATAGTTCGAGTTGCAAAAAAGTTACCCTACGTTTTGATGTTGTGGTAGTGAGGAGAAGATTCAATGGGCGGGATGAAGCGGATTATGCACTGGCGTAAGATCAGAATCTCGAGATCTTCTTCACCTGTCGATAAGCGTGAGAGACACAACAGCTCAATGAGTGCCGGCCACAGGCGGCTACAAGGCCCGTTCAGCACATTATTGAACGCGAAATGGCGCCGGATGAGGTATTTACATGGTATTGGGTCTAGACCCAACCCGAGCCAACCATGTCTTCCTTTTCGATCGCTGGTGGAATCCTGCGGTTGAGGATCAAGCCACCGATCAGGCTGTTCACATCTGTCGAACCAGCACCGTACAGGTGCAAAAATTTACTAGCGTTGGTACAATGGAAGAGAAAATCGATGAGGTAATCGAAAGCAAGAAAGACCCTGGCCGAAGCCGTTGTTGGCAGTGGCAAAACCCAACTTACCGAAGTCTCTACCAAGGAATTGCATAACGCAGTACGATTACAGATATAATGTCGAGTGTCCCACGCCCGTGACAGCAAGTATCATGTTAGAAGATAGCTGATATTCCATGCCCAACCGACCACACGACCAACTGACTAAACGACCACGCGACAACGCGACCACCACCCCAGAGATGCGACTCCACCCGGGCGCTGACCACATCCTCGACCAAGTGCCAGTTGCCGGCGCTGCCGCTGTCACCGCCTACCAGCTCAGGCTCATGGCCTATCAATTACAACTGGTAGCTGATTTCGACGATCTCGTCTGCATCGACGCCATCAATTTCGAGCCGTTCGACTATCAGATAAGGGCTGCGCGCACGGCATTGCGCCGTTTTCGTGGCCGTGGGCTCTTGAGCGACGAGGTTGGGTTGGGAAAAACCATCGAAGCTGGCTTGGTACTAAAGGAATATCTCATGCGCCAAATGGTTGAACGCGTGCTCATCCTTACGCCACCCGGTCTGGTAGCACAATGGCAGGAGGAATTGGCAACCAAGTTCGGTCTCACCGACTTTATCACCAACAACGATCCACAGTTTCGCACCTATGGCCCCCAGGCATGGACTCAGTTCCCGCACGTTATCGCTTCATTGGCTACAGCCCGCCGCGCCGAGCATCGTAAAGTTATCACTGCCCAGAGCTATGATCTCGTTATCGTTGACGAAGCACACCATCTTAAGAACCGCTCCTCGGTCTCCTGGAAACTTGTCAATGCCCTCCAGAAAAAATACATCTTATTGCTTACGGCCACCCCGGTACAGAACAGGTTGAGCGAGCTGTATAACTTGGTGACCGTGCTCAAACCAGGCCAACTCAAGAGCCCTAAGGAGTTCAGCCGCCAATTCGTGGTACGCGGTGATCCCCGTCTCCCCAAAAACCGGGGGGTTTTACGCGAACTCCTGAGCGATGTGATGGTACGCCATTCTCGGGGCCAGATTAGCATTCAGTTGCCGCCACGCCGCGCCCACACTATACAGATCAACCTTCGTCCCGAAGAGCAGTCGCTATACGATGGTATTAGCACGCTTTCGCGGCGCATCATGAGCGAAAAGAGCGTCACCAGCGCCCATCGCTTAGGCTTTCGCACCCTGCTCCGTGAAGCGGGAAGCAGCGCTGGCGCGACACGTTCCACTCTGCTCTCCCTATCCGAAGTAGCGGGACTGGCTCCGTACCGTGATCAATTGCTCGAACTGGCTGTTGAAGCTGACTCAGTTCAGGTTTCGGCTAAGGCCACTGCCCTAGAGAAACTGTTGCAAGGCAGGGCGCGGAGTGGCGATGACAAAGTCATCGTATTCACACAGTTTCGCGCCACCCTTGACATGTTAGCTCAGTACCTTCGCGACTGGGGAATTGAGTTCGCTTTGTACCATGGAGGGCTCACCATCTCCCAAAAAAATGCCGCTATCAAGGACTTCCATACCCACCTACCTGTGCTCCTCTCCACCGAGGCAGCCGGCGAGGGGCGAAACCTGCAATTCTGCCGTGCTATGGTCAACTTCGACCTTCCTTGGAATCCTATGCGCATTGAGCAGCGGGTAGGGCGTATCCATCGCGTGGGACAGGACAGACCGGTCGACATCTTCAACCTGGCCGCCAAGGGCACTATCGAGGATTATGTTCTCGAAATCCTCGATAGTAAACTCAATATGTTCGAGTTGGTGATCGGCGAGGTGGACATGATCTTGGGGCAATTGGCTGAAGAAAGGGATTTCGAGGACATCATTTTGGAAATATGGACGCAGGCCGGAAGTGGTAAAGAGCTAGAGGATAGTATGTCCGAACTGGGAGACGCCATGGTGAACGCTCGCGGCGCCTACCAACGGGTAAAGGAGTATGACGATGCTCTGTTTGGGGAGGACTTCAGCACAGAATGAGCAGGGAAGAGACACATCAGCGCTTTGATCTCTCCAGGTTTGTCCTGGGGTTTTTTGAACAGAAGGGAAGCATTGTCACGCCGCCCACTTTTGGCGTATACGAAGTGCTGATGCCCGATGCCCTGGCCGCTGACCTCAATCTGGACTCTTACCAACACCTGTCATTCACTGCTGGTGAGGACCCAGAATCAGTGCAATTAGGCTACAATCATCCCTTGGTGGAAGCTATCGCCGAACGACTGATAGAACGGCCGGCGAATGCCCATGTTTATATCAACCATGTACGGCTGGACAAGACAGGGTTGATCGATCTCGCCCGCAAAACCTATGATTTCCCCAATGCCCGGCTCTCGGCCAGATCGGGAGCCACCCAAAGGCGGGGTCTGCATCACTACCTTCGTTTCAACTTCAAAGTGGCGCTTATTAGCGACGAGAAACAAGAACTGATCGTCTCGCCGGTCATGAACGTACAAGGAGGCTATGCCGTAGGCGACAATGAGGTTTTGGAGCGGCTGGATTCTTTTGAGACTACATCTGCTTTCTCCGGACTCTCCATCGCTACACAGTGCTGGCAGGATGCTGAAACTGCCATATCCCCAGGCACTTTCAACGCCTTACTCTCGCGAGCTGAGCATGCCGTGCGCGAGGATATGGCAGACACCCTGCACAACCTTCAAACGCGCATGGAGCGACATCTGGCGTTGGATCGGGCGCGCATCGCCGATTATTATGATGATCTCGAGCGAGATATGAGACGTCGCCGGGATAATTTGGGGGCTGGCGAGGCGGAACAACGACGCTCCAGTGCCGAAGAAAAACTTACCGCTCTGCAAGCGGAAAGACAAGCGAAATTGGAGGATGTGGCAGGTCGCTACCAGATGCGCCTCGAGCTAGAACTCGTCAACATCCTCCTGATCGAACAGCCCAAGATCCTTCTTCCGATTACGATCAGCAACCGTACGGCAGACATCACTCGCGTAGTTGTATGGGATCCCTTGGTTCACCGCATGGAGCCGTTGGTATGCGATGTTTGTGGCCTGCCTGGGCGGGGCCTGCACCTTTGTACGGGAGGTCATCTGGCACACGAACATTGTCTGGCGCCCCGCTGCATCGATTGCAAACGCGCCTATTGCCAACTTTGTATCGCCCAGATCTCAGAATGCGCCGTCTGTCACCAACCTGTTTGCCAAAAAAGCCTTATTCACTGCCAGTCATGTAAACGCGAGACCTGTCGCGTGCACCAAAACCTGTGCCACGCTGCAGATGGCAAACCCGTCGATCTAGCGACTCTGAACCCTGAACCCGAACCAGAGCTTGTCTCGACCCCTGCGCCTGAACCCTCCCCTTCTCCTTCCCGAACAGCCAAGAGCAGATCATCTCCTCACAGCAAAAGTCGCGCCAGGCAACTCAAGGGTAGCCGCCCGGCTGGACAGGCGCCGCTGACCAAAGGCGTGAGAATGCACGTCGAGATTGCGGAAGATGAGCCGCTGATCACTGCCTATGTCATGCGCTCGACCAAGCGCGTATGGGCCACACGCAGCCTCCGGCTCACGTCCGAAGGCATAAGCATCCGCTGCGAATGTGAGAAATCACCCTGCGCAGCCTCGGGGTATATCTATCGTCCAGTTGGCGCCAATGCCATCGCCACGCAACTCGAAGGGAAGTTGAAAATGCTGCGTCAGGAATACCGAATTCCCTTGAAAAAGGTAACTTATTACTATATACATGGCCCCCGCATGCGCGAGAGCAATGTGTTTATTCTGCCGGAGGTATGGAAGAACGAGTCCAGTCTGGCTGAGGCGCGCATAGCATTCGACCGCCTGCCAAGGTGATGGCTTTAGCCACTCACCCCCGTATCGTGCAAAAAACTTGTCTAATCCAATGGAACCCGCTCTAAGACCAACTGAGGCTGTGTTCCAAAACCCTTTGACGTCTGTAGCTCGCCGGCGATTTTGCCATAGCCCCATCGGGTATTCTCTTCTACTGGCTGTACGATCGGATCGCCCAGATCTTTGCTGATCGGTGGTCTTCCGCTTCCAGATGGAGGCATTGCTGTGATCTCCTTGGGCGATGCTTATATACCAGACGTGCTCAGGTGGCAGCCGACCGGGCCAGGTAACCATGTTTTTGTTCAGCGGTCGCGTGATATCGATGAAGTGTGTCATTCGGGCGCCTCAGAATCCAGGATATCTATATTCAGGCGTCCTTCCCTTCAGTACATCCAGCACGCCCTGAGCCGCCTGGAACGACATTCGGTCCAGTGATTCTCGCGTAGAGGAAGAAATGTGTGGGGTGAGCAGGGTGTTGGGGCTATGAATGAGTGGATGGTCTGCCGGCAATGGCTCTTGTTCAAAAACATCCAGTGCCGCCCCGGCCAGACGGCCTTCAACAAGTGTAAGTGATAGGGCTGCCTCGTCGATCACAGCACCTCTAGATGTGTTGATGACTCTGCAATCAGGTTTGACCCAGCTTAAGGTCTGCTCGTTAATCAAATGTTTGGTATCAGGGCTCAAGGAGAGGTGAAGAGTCAAGAAATCTGCGCTGCGAATAAGCTTCTCCAATGAGTCTTCGAGGATAGCCGGGCCTGAATAATCCTTCTGTTTCACGAAGGGGTCGTATGCATGCACAGACATCTGCAATCCGAGAGCGGCCATCTGCGCCAGACGTGAGCCGACCCTCCCCAGACCGATCACCCCTAAGGTTTTCCCAGCCAATTCAACCCCCAAAAACTGACCCCGGTCATTAAGGTGCCCTGCCCTCGTGGCCGCGCTGGCAGGGGCGACCTTTCTTGAGAGCGCCAGCATCAGCGCCAGAGTATGTTCGGCGACGGCATTGGCGTTGGCCGTCGGCGTATAGACAACGGGAATATCCGCTGTTTTGGCGGCCTCAATATCGATGTTGTCCACACCCACACCGTGCTTGGCGATGACCTTCAGTCGCCTTGATTGCGTAATATCCCACTCATTTATCTTGTAAAGTCGGGTCAACGCAGAATGGTGGGGTAAGTTAGACAAAAGGACCGTCCCGGCGATAATCTGAGGTAACGAAAACCAGGAATCACCAAGGAGGTCCTGATGTCAAGCGTAGCCTTATTGCCAG
>PIVW01001187.1 GCA_003353825.1 Chloroflexota bacterium | reverse complement strand
AGGTAAGGTTCCTCGCGTATCATCGAATTAAACCACATGTTCCTCCGCTTGTGCGGGCCCCCGTCAATTCCTTTGAGTTTCATTCTTGCGAACGTACTCCCCAGGTGGATTACTTAATGGTTTCCCTCAGTCGCGCACTGTGTATCGCGCACAACCAGTAATCATCGTTTACGGCGTGGACTACCAGGGTATCTAATCCTGTTCGCTCCCCACGCTTTCGTGCCTCAGCGTCAATGTTGGCATAGTAAGCTGCCTTCGCAATCGGTGTTCTGTGTAATATCTAAGCATTTCACCGCTACACTACACATTCCGCCTACCTCTACCAAATTCAAGCCCGACAGTATCAATGGCAATTTTACAGTTAAGCTGCAAACTTTCACCACTGACTTACCGGGCCACCTACGCACCCTTTAAACCTAATAAATCCGGATAACGCCTGCATCCTCCGTATTACCGCGGCTGCTGGCACGGAGTTAGCCGATGCTTATTCGTACGGTACCTTCAAATCTCTACACGTAGAAACCATTATTCCCGTAAAAAAGCAGTTTACAACCCATAGGGCCGTCTTCCTGCACGCGGCATGGCTGGTTCAGACTTGCGTCCATTGACCAATATTCCTCACTGCTGCCTCCCGTAGGAGTCTGGTCCGTGTCTCAGTACCAGTGTGCGGGACCATCCTTTAAGACCCCGTAGCCATCGTAGACTTGGTAAGCCGTTACCTTACCAACTATCTAATGGCACGCATGCCCATCTTCAACCGCCGGAACTTTATCACAAGAAACATGCGAATCTTGTGAACTATGGGGCATTAATCCAAGTTTCCCTGGGCTATTCCCCTGTTGAAGGTAGGTTGCATACGCGTTACTCACCCGTGCGCCGGTCGTCGCCTATCCGAAGATATCGTTACCCCTCGACTTGCATGTGTTAAGCCTGCCGCTAGCGTTCATCCTGAGCCAGGATC
>PIVW01001186.1 GCA_003353825.1 Chloroflexota bacterium | reverse complement strand
AGGGGCTCCAGGGTCTCACCCATGAGGCGACCCACGGAGACGTTGTCAAAGCTGACATAGATATCGGCGCCCGGCCCTTCGATTGTGAGACGGTCGTAATCGATAATCGAGACATCGGATTCACGAGCCTGGGCGATGATGGCTGCGCCTGAACCACTGTCCAGATTGACCAGAAGGATCACTTTGGCGCCATTGGTAATGGCCTGTTCGGCCTGGGTCTGCTGCGTACGGGCATCACCTTCAGCATTGACGATGCTGTACTCAACACCGGCAGCTTCAAAAGCCTGCTCGAAGAATCGACGATCGTCGTTCTCCCAACGTGCTGATGATGCGCTGTCTGGCAGCAAAACGGCGATGCTACCTTCGCATTGGTTGGCATCAAGGGCCGGTGCTTCTGCCACAGCTTCACCTTCGCCAGGACAGTATTGAGCGAAGTCACCCACGCAGACTTCTTCCCAGGTACGGAAGCCATCTGCTATGACTGTCTCGGCAATGTTGTCCGAGGTAACTGCCAATGGGGTGAGTTTCATGAATGGCAGATCATTTTGGCCGTTGTTGATGGTATCGCCGGTCAAACTGCTAACGTCTTCACCTCGCAACAGGGCGATGGCTGCCGCAGCGGCAGCTTCAGCTTCCAGTTTGATCGGCTTGTAGACTGTCATGCTCTGGTCGCCGGCGAGGATGTTCTGGATCCCACCGACTGTGGCGTCTTGGCCACTGACCGGGTGGGCAGGCAATCCCTGGCTCTTGCGAGCGGCGATAACCGAATTGGCCAAGCCATCATTCGCTGCGAATGTGGCGTCTACGTTGCCACCGGCAGCTGTAAGAATCTGTTCGTAGATCGTCAGCGCCTGCTGGTTGTCCCATCCTGGCACTGCCTGATCGTCTACCAACGTCCAATCTCCAGCATCATAACGCGGTGAGGTGATACCGAAGTAGCCCTCGCGGAAGAGGGTGGCGTT
>PIVW01001185.1 GCA_003353825.1 Chloroflexota bacterium | reverse complement strand
GTAGGCGGTTAGCTCGAAGGTTGCTCCATTTCAATTCACACAATGCTGTATAAGTAGCTGGCGGGCGATCCGGAGTTGCAGGTTAAAGCTCCGCCACCCGCTGATCGACAAAGGCCCTGTAGAGCGATGATGAAGGCATGAGAACAGCGCTTATAGCAGGATTGGGGCTTCTTCTGGCGGGATGCATGACGCCTGTCAGCGAAGACCCGCGCGAAATAAACATCTCTCCTGTATCAACCGGCGGTGCTGCACTTTCACCTGTCATTGGCGATCTGCTGGAGCTAACCAGAAAATCTTACGTCACACTGGTCATTTTGCCGACAAGCAGGCTCCACCGCAACGACCACGACGAGTTACAAAGACCAATTACGGCCGGATCTGGTTTCATCATTGATCGATCCGGCCATGTCCTAACGGCCGGCCACCTGGCGATAAAACCCGGATGGATAGCTAAAGCCCGGGGGCCGGATGGCCGCAACTATGTTGGCCGCGTGATTGCGGTCAAAAAGGACATCGATACGGCGCTGATAAAACTGCGTAGGTTTGAAAATGCGCAACCCGTACAGCCGGTGGCGCAACCATGCCTAAAGCGGGGAGAGCCGGTATTTTCACTCGGCAAACCGCGCAAGGCAGGCGATACAGCAAAACTGGGAGAAGTGGGGACAATGAGTTTCGGGCGCCCTGTGACATATAAGGGGTTCGGTTATCCAGACGCCATGGTGCTAAAACTCAAAACGCGAAAGGGCGAATCTGGCGGTCCCGTCTTCAACAAAAGCGGAAAACTGGCCGGTATGGTGGTGAGCACCCTTTCAGACAGCACAGGTCGCCATCTCAATCTGGCTCATGCAGTCACTACTCCCATTCTGGCTAAATTCGTGTGCGAAAACACCAAGTGCACGGCCAATTGGCAAGCGCTACGCGAACTCAATACCTCGACCTGCCCCGCCTCGTGAACAGAAGGC
>PIVW01000514.1 GCA_003353825.1 Chloroflexota bacterium | reverse complement strand
TACATTAACAATTACTTTGTCAAACGGCACAATAGTGGTTTTGTCGAGGGCTTCAACAACAAAATCAAGGTCATCAAACGACGATGCTACGGCATCTTCAATGTTGACCATCTGTTTCAACGTATCTTCCTTGACATTGAAGGTTATCACCGTTTCGCTGGAATTGGCTGATGCTCGTGCCACTATATCTAGGGCTTTGCACGGAAAACCCCAAAGAGCCCACATCAACAACTCTATCGCATCGCTGACTGCATGGGCTACCCGCAATCAAACTCGGCTGAGGATGACTCACAACACCCCAAATCCCCACCCACAAGAAATGCAAACATTAATGGACCACTTTCAACCAGACCACAAACGGAAAAAAGCGCAATCTGCCCTCTATCATGCCTGGCATCGGACTTGGCATGCCTTTGGCGCCGATCTGCTCCACTGTTATGATATCCCAGGGCTACCCGCCGATAATCTGCGCATGGAAGCGCTCTTTGGCCGCTTGCGACGACGCCAGCGTCGTATCAATGGCCGCAAGTCCACCTCTGAACTGCGCAGTTTCGGTCATTGTCAAGTCCTTTTTCTGGCCAATAGTCAACAGGAACTGCTTCAACAGATGCAGGTTGCACCCATCGATTCCTATCTTCAACACCGTCGCCAACTTGCTGAAGCCGAAAAACCTCGACAATTTCTTGATCAGTTACATCGCAATCCTTTGGATACCGTCACCCTCCTTGTTGAACAACACAATCAGCGGCGTCAACAAATCGCGCAGCCTCCTCCCTCTGTTACCCCTGATGACGACCTTGCTGCTTCGGCTGACTCTCTTCCTACTTCTTTCCTGGCTCAATACGGTAACCTCAAGCGCACCGTACCTGCCCTTATTCGTAAACTGTTCTCGTTGCCACCCCCAGATCAGGAGCTGTCTGACGCCCTACCTCCCTGATTCCGGCGCTTTTTAGACCCATTTCCTCTCTGGTTCATACTATTTAGACACTCAGGGGGTCGCTGACCACTAGATGTAGTGGTATCATCGGCCGAGATTCGTGACTGTCACGCGAAATCCCAAAGGGCCAGTAAGTGCTAAACAGAATAGCAACATGGTCATCTAAAGTAGTCAATTGAATGAGACCGACCACCCATTATCCCGCCCGTATCCGGTCGAGACCAATGCGGGTCCGAGGTTTTGAAAATGGTGCCCGCAATCTTGCATCTGCGGTCATCTGTTCGAACAACCAGGGGCTTGTGCTCCCTGCAGCGCGCCATTACAATGTAACCTCTCAATAGGTTTTTTTGGACTGAAGGTGATTTCGAGTTGGTATATCAGTTTTAAGTCACTATCCTTTATGATTGTTTTTTCTCTCCTGCTCGTCTTAGGCCTGATTCTGTTTACCGCGGGCCTGGAGGTGACGATCCGGTGGCGCGCGGCAGCCGACCGCGGTGCTTGGACTACGCGTCCGCTCCCTCTGCCCGATCCCAAGGCAACTCGAATTGTGGTGTTGGGTGATTCCATTGCCTACGCGCCCAATCTCACAACTGTACAGGCCTGGCCTGCTTTGTTGGAGGAGTATCTCGCTGCGGTTCATCCTTCCCGTACCTGGCAGGTGATCAACGCCGGCGTGTCTGGTAATACCGTGGCTGATGGCTACGCCCGTTTTGAAAGACACGTGAGCAGATACAAACCCCATGTCGTCCTCATCACCTTTGGCATCAACGACTGCCGGCAGGTTTACCGAGCTATCGATGCCAGACGAATCGCCCAGTTCGAGAGGAATGAAATGAAAGTGTGGGGTCGTAGCTACCTGTTACGTGCCCTAGCTGCGCGGCTTCGATCCTTGCCAGACGTGGACTACGCTGCCGAAGCAATTGCCAAGGGCCCGAGGATCCCCCCCGAATCATTCAGTCTCATTCTGGCGTGGTTGGCGCGCCGATCTCAACGCGCAAAAATCCGAGCGGTCTTGCTGACGCCAACACCAGTGTCATCCCACCTTCCTGCCGGTCGTCGTACAGAATTTGCACATTGGGCGGAATACGGTACCCTGATACGGGAAGTCGCTCGCTCTCTAGACACAGCTATGATTGAGTTGAGCCATACCTTCCCGGACGTATCGCCGTGGGCAGAGGATGGCGTTCATCTCTCGGCTGAGGGCGAAAAAATAGTCGCTGAACGTGTTTGGCAAGCGCTCCGTCACCCCCGAATCGCAACTTCACTACGACTAGAGACCCAAGCATCCAATGCCGAAATGGCCCCCTCGCTGGAGTGAAATAACAGATGCTGCTGTGCTGGCTGCTGTGGAACGTGTCCCCCGCCATCGATTTGTACCCGAACAATATCAACGCTATGCTTACGAAGATCGCCCTCTACCCATTGGCCACGGACAGACCATCTCCCAGCCCTTTGTCGTGGCCCTGATGACCGAGTTGCTAGAGTTGACAGAAGGGTCAAGAGTTTTGGAAATCGGCACTGGCTGCGGCTATCAGACAGCGATCCTGGCGGAGCTGGCAGAGGAAGTGTATTCGCTCGAGGTGATACCCGAGCTGTCAGAGAAGGCGCGACGGCAATTGGTCGAGTTAGGTTACGAGAATGTTTACTTGCGTGCCGGCGATGGCTGGTATGGCTGGGCGGATAAGGCACCCTTTGACGGCATCATCGTCACCGCTGCAGCTCCAGCCTGGCCCCCACCACTGGTCGAACAATTGGCCGAGGGTGGACATCTGGTGATACCGGTGGGCCCGGCCGGTTGGGATCATATCTTGTGGCGGGGTACATTGCAAGAGGGTGAGTTACAAAAACAGCGTATCGGCCCGGTTCGTTTTGTGCCGTTGGTGTCGGATGAAAACGGGTAATGAATAAAAGTGATATGAAATACCTTATTATTGGCCACAAAGGCCAACTCGGACGACTACTCTTTGGCTTCCCCTCCGGCTGCGAACATATCGGCGTCGATCTGCCAGAGCATGATATCACTGATGCCCAAGCAGTGGTCGATCTTGTGCTCGACCAACAACCCCGGGCCGTGATCAACGCCGCCGCTTTCACCAATGTCGATGTCGCTGAGGTGAATCCAGATCTTGCATATGCTGTCAATGCTCACGCAGTGGGACATCTGGCCCGCGCCTGCCACCGTCTTGACATCCCCCTGGTTCATATCTCCACCAACGAAGTGTTCGACGGCAGTGGTGATAAACCGTACGATGAGTGGAATCAACCCCATGCCCTTTCCACCTACGCCCGCTCCAAACAGGCCAGTGAAACCGCCGCTCGTTTTTACCACGATCGTGTGATTATAGTACGCATCGCTTGGTTGTTTGCGCCGGGTGGCAACAACTTCCCCGCCAAGATCGTAGCTGCTGCGGACAGACATGGAGCCTTGCGCGTGGTCGACGACGAATTCGGCAATCCCACCTACGCGCCGCACTTGACCTCCGCCCTCTTCACCCTACTCAACCGCGATGCCCCCCCCGGCATCTATCATCTCACCAACGATGGTATGTGCAGCCGCTACGAATTCGCATGTGAAGTCTTGCGCCAAAGTGGCCGCGAACACATTCCGGTCACACCCATCCCCCACACCGAATGGCAGCGCCCTAGCCAGCCGCCCCTGCGCGCTGTGCTGGCTAATCGCGCCGCTGCCGCCTTGGGCATCACGCTTCCTCCTTGGCAGGAGGCTGTGGCGGAGTGGGCGAAGCTGGAAAAGCAAAAGGCAAAGGGTAAAAGTTAAAGGGCAAAAAGCATCTGCGCCAACACATTTTTTGCATTTTTCAGTTGGGTGTGTCCTAAACGAGTTGGGAGCAGACTAACCCGCAAAGGCTACTTTTGGAAAAGCATCGGTCAAATAATTAAGGCTCTTTGGGATTTCGCGTGGCGCACCCATATGTAGTGGTAGTATAATCAGGGAAAAGTTTTGGAGGTAATGCAATGTTGAACTTATCGGGTCTCAAATCACGTAACATGAT
>PIVW01001184.1 GCA_003353825.1 Chloroflexota bacterium | reverse complement strand
GCTCGTGCGAATACTGCACCGTTATCCCCAGTTTGGCTGGTTTTTTGTTTCTGAAACCGTGGCATTATTCGCCGATTTTCATTTGGAATAGTGCTCCGTAGTAACTTTTGCGCTACTGCCTTTTTTGGTTCCATACCGGGCATCTCAACCTCACCATCCTGGGCTCTTGGCAAGGTGTTGCCCTTATTATAGGGGCCCTGGCTGGTATCGCCGCCTTTTTAGAGGGTTGGTTCGTGATCAGGCCGGCGTCGCTGCGCATGCGTGATATCGGTGCGGAGATCGCACAGGCGGGAGGGCCGCCCAGTCAGGAACAACTAGCAGAGATGGGTGTACTGCGTGGGCGTTTGGCCAGTGCTGGGACACGTGGCGCTGTCCTTCTACTGGTGGCACTATTTGGTATGGTGCTGGGGTGATTGTCCCAGACGATTCCCCGTGAGGTTCCGGGTAGGTGATATTGAATCGTTGTCAATGTGGTGGTTTCTTGAAGGCATAATAGATTCGCCAGAGCAGAGATTACGAGCGTCGCAGCAAACTGGGCAGAGATCTGATTTCTGACGATCCCAAAATCCATGCTGCAATCGCGTACACTGCAACCGCTGCCCCACCGATCACAACCGCTTGAATCGGCCCCGACCAGCCCGTCAACACATTCAGCAAACCAATTACGACGACAGCCATGATAGCACTGGCTGCCAATGTCCTGATCAGACTGCGCCCCACCTTGCTCTCCTTCCAACCACCTAACTTGCCCCGTAAAAGCCACAATAAAATAACCATCTCGGCCAACGTCGCCACTGAGTTGGCCAGCGCCAGCCCGCCATGGGCCATAGGCCGTATCAATAACAGGCTCAACCCCACATTCACGACCATGGCCCCTATGCCAATGGAGACAGGGGTCAGGGTATCTTTTAGCGCATAAAACCCGCGCGCCGTGATCTCGACCACCGCATGTCCCACCAGGCC
>PIVW01001183.1 GCA_003353825.1 Chloroflexota bacterium | reverse complement strand
AAGGGGCTGTTATAGGGATCCGCAGAAAAGTCGAAAAAATACTACGATTCCTGACTATTCTTGTGCTCGGCGCCGCGTAACATAGATTGAATCAGTTCGTTAACATCAAACTTAGTCAGGGCTTCGTTGGCACCAACTTGCTGAGCCTGACCGACACTGATTTCACTGGATAGAGAGGTGTGTAAAATAATATAGGCGGAGGCCATTGCAGGTTGATTGCGAATCTCGAAGGCCAGCTCGTAGCCATCCAATCCTGGCATCTCTATATCGCTCACCAGTAGATCGATGGGATGCCTGGCCACGGCCGCGGCCTCCATGATACCCAGGGCATCTTTGCCGTCTGAGGTCACCTGATAGGGAATATTGAGTCCGTCCAGGGCATCGGACAGCTGCTTGCGCGCCACTTGGGAATCATCAACCAACAAAATATTCAGCGGCTTTAATTGCTCACGCTGTACATCCGTTAAGAAGGCGCTGTGGCTGGATGAGCTATCCGGGAAGACCTTGGACAACAGCAGTTCCACGTCAATCAATTGTAACAGCTTGTCATTTACCCGCGTCACACCGGTTAGGAAGGCCTGGTTGCCCAAGTCCGAGGGTGGCGCCTCAATGTTGCGCCAGTTGCACTCAACGATTCTCTCAATGCCACGAACCAAAAACCCGATGACTCTGCGTTGACAATCGGTGATGATGATGCTGCATGTCGGCATCTCCTCGTCACCAAGTGGCCGATAGCCCACTGCGGCAGCCATATCAATGATAGGGATGGTGTGGCCTCTGATGCAGGCCACGCCCCGCACAGTCGGGTGTGACTGCGGAAGGGTGGTTAATTTGGTGTAAGGAACGATCTCTCTGACTTTGAGGGTTCCAATGGCAAAATCCTGGGTCGGCGTCAGCCGGAAGATCAGCAGACCCTGTGACTGACTCGCTTTACTCTTCATTGGCTCAGTTTCTAACTATAGTT
>PIVW01001182.1 GCA_003353825.1 Chloroflexota bacterium | reverse complement strand
GAGAGCGCCATTTCAATGCCCCTGTGTGTGCTGGATCTAAACTGCTCTTAGCGCCACAGTACGCTGATACTGGCTGTAGGCTTAACCGGGCTTTGCATTATGGCAGGTGGATCTTATATCCAGCTGAATCTTATAAATAGTCGCCTTCTAGTTTTTAATCGATTGCAATCGATTGCAACCACCAGGGCACAGGCAGCTCATTTGTTGAAAATACCGATACCCCGTGCGCTCGATGAGAATGGTGTCGAAGAGAGCGGCCACGGTGGCGGCAGTGGAGAGGAGCGAGGCCACGAACCCGACGCAGATGACGAGCTTGTCTTCCAGGGCTCCTCGTCTTCCGCGGCACCACCTCCAGCATCGCCTCCGGCATCACCGGCAACACCTCCAGCATCGCCTCCGGCATCACCGGCAATCATCGAGCTAAAGGTGATGCATCGCCAGATGAAGACGAGCGACTTGAGCAGCCTCCGAAAGAGCCCTAACATGATCGAAAGCTTCCCTAAGGGTTTGACAAACAAAGTCTCGTTTGTTCATAAGAGTGGTTGGGATTTTATGTAAAGTTCCAGATGCCAACAAGTGCGTCGCCCGCTCCATGAATATAACCTGTATGTAACGCGACAGATGCCGCGGGATGAATATAACCTGTATGTAACGTCTAAAATGCACTTTCACTGTAGCGGTATAATATGCTGCGTAAGTGCCAACCCGCCAACCCACTCACGCATCCCCCATTGTAGTTCCGTTGAAACGTCCGTTGAATCGATTGCAATCGATTGCAAACTCGATTGCAAACTCGGGCCCGAAATCCCTGTTTGTGCGCGCCCCGATTGCAACCGCGCACGCTAAGGCGAAGTTAGCGCCAGCCCGATTACAACCGCGCGCGCTAAGGCGAAGTTAGCGCGGCCCTTCCAATCGGCCGATTGGAAGGGCCCGGTTGAAATCGATTGCAATCGCGATTGCAATCG
>PIVW01001181.1 GCA_003353825.1 Chloroflexota bacterium | reverse complement strand
ATATAATCTTTATGTTGATTGGCGGCATTCGCTGGGCTGCTGAGTAGAGACAAACCAGCTAGCGCAAGGGCAAAGGGGATCAGAGTGTGTTTCATATTATTTTTCTCCCACCCCGGCCGAAGCCGGGGGGTTGAGCTGGACTAGAAGTTAACGGTCAGAGACGCGTTGATGTCAAAAGCGGTATCGACCACAGGTAGCATCGAGTAAGCGCTGCCTGCTATAACTTCATCAATATCTTGTGGCGCGCCGACTGGGGTGCCGCTGCCGGTATATTCGAAATCGTAATATAGGCCGGCGAGCTTGATGAACATGCGTGGATTGATATCGAACATGTAGTAGGCTTCACCCACGTGTCCGCGAGTCGCTAGCTTACTGCCGATAGGATCGTCTTGTGACTGTGTGAATGGTGTCCAGTATTTCGAACCATAGTTATACTCTAGGCCGAACTTACCGTAAGGCGCTGGGATCTGGATACCAGCATAGAAACCGTAACCATCTTTTGCACCACTATCGTCGGCCGCGCTTGGCATCATGATGATCTCACTACCATCGGCATTGAGTTGAGCTTGAAATACTGCATCACTGAGCATGCCACCGAACATACCTGCATTGCCGTTACCGTCGGCGCGGGTCCATCCACCAGAGAGGAACCATTTCACATCGTTATCTTCTTCGCGAGCGAACCCGATGCCACCAAGGAACATGTCGCCAATCACACCACTGGGCTGTACCCGGGTCTCGAAGTTAAAGTTACTGAACTTCTGCATATCCTGGTACATGGTCGGGGCAAAGATACCGGCAAGTTGAGTCGGGAATGCCATGGTGCCTTTGAAGCCATCGTTGACATCTTTGGCGCCGAAGAGGGTAAATTGGAGGAAGTTCTTGCCATCATTAATCGCATCGATGTTGAAGCCACCGAGGTGAGTATCTTTAGTGACGATATCGCCAAACATCTCGCCGTTACC
>PIVW01001180.1 GCA_003353825.1 Chloroflexota bacterium | reverse complement strand
CGGGGGGAGATTTCTTCTGACTTCCTTCCGTACAACCGCTTCTCACACGTAGCAGACTAGTGCCACGGGCAAAGCTGCGTTAGCTAGTTTCAGATTGTAAATTAGCTTCGTGTAGGCTTAGGGGACCGCCCGGGCAGATTTATCATGCACCGGCCTCCCGCTTTGCTCTTTCTGCCTTCTGGCATTTGTTCATCTTTGTTTAGGTTGTGACACCACTGCACTGTCACCAGTGGTGGTGTGCTGGCAGGGGGTACCCTAGCAGTCTGCTCTGACCCCCTTAGGATCTGGACTGTCTCCAGTTCCGTGTGTCACTCGTAGTGACCTGTGTCACTCCAAACCCTAAACCCGTAGACTATATTATTAGCCGTTGGCTATTCTATATTCAGTTTAGTTTATCTCACGTATTCTGACTATCATATCCGAGTGTACAGTTAGCCCACAGTATACTCACAGGTAGTGGACCTTATCCACGCTCTACCACTGATATGTTTGCCATGATTGGCTAAACACCCGCCAGCTGGGGCGTCTACGCCGGTGCCTGGCGACTGACGCTCCGATGATCTGAGCGTATTTGTATTTGTTGGCGAGGGCGTTCATTGCGTGCCGGATCGTTACGGCTTGGGCGACGACGATTGATACCGCAATTCCGGACGTGAACAGGGATCGATGATGTTGTGCTCTCTCCCCCAGTAGCACGGCCGCCGGAGCGACCACGTTGAGCTTAATTTTCGCTGAACCCTGACGCCACAACTTTACATTTGCTTTACGCTTCGCTTGGATCTATGGAGCTCGCCGGGCGCCCGGGCGGGCGCTCCACTAGGGATCACTAGAGATGACTTTACCTACACCATCTACTCCGCCTCCGCCAGGACTTCTACCGCCGGCAGCAGCCGCCGCTGCAGATGCCGCTGCCGCAGCTGAAATTTGCGGCGCCTATGGGAAGGCCAAGGTCCTTTACGGACTTAC
>PIVW01000513.1 GCA_003353825.1 Chloroflexota bacterium | reverse complement strand
CGCAGATGATCGAGCGCTGCGGCACAGAGTAAAACATCATATGCGATTTTGACATTGGCACTGGTCTGTGTCCTTGACTGCTGGTGGTGGTTGCAAATTCATGGTGAACCCATAACTCAGTTCTGGATGAGGAGGCGCGAACTGCCCATCGAGACAATCCTTGAGCGCGAGGCGTACCACCTCAGCCCATATCTGGATGATCTCAACGCAGTTGCCAAAGGATACGCCCAAGTCCAACGCGAGCACGCCCTCGTTGATTACGACGACCTACTCTTTTTGCTCGACAAATTGCTGGCCGATGCTTATCGCAGCCGCCTCGTCAGCGTCCCCGATTTCCTGGAATATGTGCGGAATCTACGGGATGTGGCCGCACGCGAAGGAGAGGCAGTGGCCGAGGCTGACGATGCCGTGCAATTGATGACCATCCACAAAGCCAAAGGACTGGAGTTCCCTATCGTCGTTCTGGCTGACGCCAGTTACAGCGGTCGCTTTCGCGCCCCCGCCCTCCTGCTGGATGATTCCCTGGGCCCGCTGATGCGCATCAGCGACGGCGTGGAGAGCGGAGCCAAACCCCTGGCTTACCAGCTTGGAGTCTTGCGCCAGCGAGATATGGATGCCGCCGAAGAGAAACGGCTGCTATATGTCGCCGCGACCCGCGCCGAGGAGAAACTGTTGATCAGCGGGTATTCAGCCATCGGAAAGTCGGGGCGGCTGCAGTCTCGTGGTTGGATCAAGACATTGGGCGAGGTCGTAGGTGTGGACAATATTCGCCTGGATGAAACGCCCACACTCCCCACCCACGAAACCCTGCCCTGGCAAAATGACGGCGCTGCGCTCTCTCTATACCCAACCCATGATACTGTACAAATACCCATCGCCCCAACTTCTGACCTGCGAGCGCTGAGCGCTGGCAGCCGATCTCTAGACTCTGATCTGATCGACCCTCTCCCAGTCATCACCTCTCCCGACCAAAACGACGGCGAATTAGGGAACAAGGAAGTCGATCCGCCAGCGCGAGTGTGGCGCCTCACGTCGACCGGGAATACCGCGCCGAACTGGGTGATCGGTACGCTCGTACACAAAGCACTCCAACACTGGTGCTTCCCAGACCAGCCCGGCTTCGACGCCTTCATCCGCCCCTTTGCTTTGGAAATAGGTCTAGTTTCCGAGGGGGAAGTGCGCAGCGCTGTGAGAGAAACCGCCCGACTTGTCTCACGGTTCCAGGATCAGACGATATTCGCCTATCTCGACCTGGCTGAACGGTATCACGAAGTGCCGTACAGCGTCGATCTCGACGGACAAACGGATTCCGGTTTCATCGACTTACTGGCGCGCAGCACCCCTGACGAACCATACCAGCTCTATGATTTCAAGACAGATCAACTGAGGGCTGACACAGACTTGATGAGATACGCCGACCACGAAGGATATATCGATCAGATACGGCGATATGTTAGGGCGGTGGCAGGGATCATCAAACAGCGGCCGCAGACAACTATCATCTTCCTCAACGTAGGTGGTGAGGTTGAGTGCTTGCGCTGGCCAATTGAGTGACCGACTGTCAGCGTCGCCGAAAAACGATGATATAGTGGTCGCCCCAATCTCTGGTGATGGGCGCAAACCGCCGCTCCAGCCGGTCGAGCCAGGCAAACAGGCGGGGCCAACGATCGACGATATGAGCTAGATGGCTGGGCGGGAGACAAAGCCCCAGGCTTCGGGTCGAAACCAGGTCGAACCAGGGACCAAAGTCCTGATGCAAGCGTTTGGCAGAGGGGTACCAAATAGGGATGTTTGCGTCTCCAACTACTGCCATGGCAGGCTGGCGAAAACGGCGGATCGCCCTCGTCACATCTCCGTGCAACAAAAACCACGCCACCTCCCACGGACAAATAGGTGCCATCGGCACCAAAACGAGCATACCTCCGGGTCGAATGATATCAGCGAGTGAGTTGGCCAGTGTAGGCCAATCGTTTAAGATGTTGATCCCGCCAAAATCGGAGAGGGCACCATCGTAAAGATCAAAGTTTGAAGATTCAGCATCTGGGGTATCAGCGGAGAAATCACCCGTGTTCAGACCTTGATCTTTGAACTCCATCGTAGTGATATCCACTCGCCCAAACCGGATCATCTGCCGCACTCGCGCCCGTTTTGCCTTCTCCTCGGCCACGGCCAGCATCTCGGGCGAGCCATCTGTTGCTGTCACCCGCACACCATGGCAAGCCAACCACACTGCATCTTCACCTGTACCGCACGCTATCTCAAATACGCGGCTGCCCGGTTTGAAGTATGCGCTCAGCGCCTCCCAAACCCTGTCTCGCAACATACGTCCGAGTACCGTATTCGTAAATGAGGCATCGTAATCCCAGGCATAGGCGTCAAAGGCTGCGGAATCACTCACAGCGCCATTCACATCCTGATCCCACGCGATTCACGGCACGCTCTCTTGAACCGACCTACCACGCGTCTGCGGCCCGCTTGTTTGCCTTCCACCCTCCTCCTGCGCTCTTATTTAGATCTTCACCCTCACGTTCATGCTGTGTCAGCCACATACCCAGACGGCCACGCTTGGCATTGAGCCACAATTTGGCCATTGGCACAATGTCGCCACTTGTATTGACATGCATGTTATGTAAATTAACTTCATTGACAATCCAGCGAGTGGCATGGTTGTAAAAGCGCTCAGAATAGCGTCCATTGATACCTAGATCTCTATCCGTGCGTTGCCCCCACTCCAGCGGCGAATAGATTTCCTCAGATACCGATTCGTAGTATTGAGTTCCCTTGATCGGATAGGCGACGGTTGTAAGAAAAATTTCGGGATTGGATGCCTTGAGGTGGTCGACCGTCGCTTGTAGATCGGCGATCTCCTCACCTTCGTAACCGAGCATTATGAACATACCAACTTGAATGCCTTTTTCCTGCAGCATATGGGTCTTGGCCTGGACATCGAGAATGTTGGCTTTACGCCTCATACGGTCGAGAAGGCGCTGCGAGCCACTCTCTGCCCCAATCCAAAATCGAGTACACCCCATGTCGGCCAAGACCTCGACAATCCTTTCGTTGAGGCGATCGGCTCGGCTGATACACTCGAAGGGAACTTGAATACCCCGCCGCTTTAGTTCATCAGCATATGCCAGAAACCAGCGGGGTTGGATCGTGAGGACATCATCAGCGTACCAGAGTTGGTGCGGCCGGTAGCGTTCGACTAAGTAAGCGACCTCATCGGCAACATCAGTGGGCGTGCGGCGACGATGTGTATCGCCAAAAACAGAATGGCTGCACCAGGTGCATGTGTAAGGGCATCCTCGCGCAGTGATCAGTGAAATGGAACGCACGTCATGATGTTTGTGCCAGATTTCCAGATAGCGGTCTCGATCAATAGCATCGCGGTCGGGCCAAGGTTGCTCCGAAAGCGTGGCGATCTGCGAGCGAGTTCGGGTTCTCACCACTTTATCGCTCTCGTCTACGAACGCAAGACCATCCACATGCTCCAGCCCAGCCTTGCCGTGTCGCTGCAAATGGAGGATTACCTCCTCTAGTGTGACTTCGCCTTCGCCGATGACGATTATATCGGCCCCATGAGCTAGATATTGATCGGCGTAGTGGGGTGGTTCCGGTCCTCCCAATATCACCAGGGCTCCCAGCGCCTTGCAATATCCGATCATCCTCAACACGTTCTGCTTGGTCATCAAGCTTGTATAGATACCGACCAGTGGTGGGCGCGCCACCTCGATATAACTCTCGAAGGCATCCCAGCTGCAGAATGTCGTATCAAATACCTCCACATCGAAGCCCTTTGCTTTTAGATGCGACGATACATACAGCAACCCTAACGGCGGATATGGCTTCATGACCTGCAGTTCATGCGGGTCTTCGTAGAGGAAATAGCCGTGGGTAAGGAGGATGTCCATTTGGTCGTTTGGTCGTTTGGTCGCTTGGTCGCTTGGTCGCTTGGTCGGGT
>PIVW01000512.1 GCA_003353825.1 Chloroflexota bacterium | reverse complement strand
TGAAATTCACATCTTACCGCAGCAACCATAGCCGTCTACGTTGGCTAAACCTGGCCATTATCCTGGCCATACTATTCAGTCTCTTTCCCCTTGATATCCCGCTACCCGGTCCATTGCCCGACCTGGGAGCGGAAGAGGCGTCCGCTTCTATCTCCGCCCCGGCATTCGTCGAAACACAGCAAACTGCCGGTGCGAGTCCTGCTATAACCTATGGCAGCTCTGATGACGATTTTACAGGTGACAGCCTCGAAGCAGGCATCTCACCTTCGGCGCCGGAGGTCAACGCCAATGCTTTAAGTGTCGATGACATCATAGAAAGTTCCTCATCCTTAGCACCTTCTGCCATTCCCAGCAGTCTGCCTTTCGTCTACTTCGCACCGTTCCCAGAAGAACAGGTGAAGCAGTCGTTCGACAGCATTCAGTATAACGGCGCCAGTTACGTCAGTGTCGTTTACATCATGGCCACTGAGGAGAACACGGTCATCGTCTATGACCATTGGGAAGCTGCCCACGAGCCCGACATCACCCAACCCATCCAGCCGGCCACGACCCTGGTCTTTGGCGATGGCGACAGTTCGAATGGTAACGCCGACGACTATTGCGCTAACAGCCGCTGCTCCGGGGACATCGTCGGAACGGGCGACGTATTGGTGCTGTCACTCTTCCAGAAGTTAACCATTCCTCGCGACCTCACCCAGATAAAATTCGATGGTCGGGATAAGTTCGCCACCAATCGACCGGTAGCCAACGGCCGAGCCTTCTGGCCGGAGGATCCCGGCGCTGTATTTGCGGGCGCTTCCCAATTCTATACCACAGACAAATTCAGAAACCACTTCGTCATGCCTATTGGCCAATATATGAGCACCATGAGTATGCAAGTCTTCGAGCGGGTGTCTGCCTTCATCATGTCCGGTAGCAACCAGACCCAATGCACCTGGAACGGCATCCCTCTCAACCCCCTCAATCAGGGTCAGGGTCTGCGCCGTACCAATGTACAGGTGGGGGATAATTTGCTGTGCGACAAGCCGGTACAGGTGCACCTTATCACCGGCGATATGGACGATATGTGGGAATCGCGCACGTTTCTCCTTTATGGGCGTGACGACTGGGACAACAGTTACTACGATCCGGTAGCCTCGGTTCCGGGCAAGGGTGAGGACGCGCTCAACTACATCTACAATCCCCACAGCACCGACCTCTACATCAGGGCCGAAACCCTCGTAGGCACGACGGCGATCTATGTGCCCTCTGGCGGTGTGGCCAGATACACCAAGCCCGATTCGGCCGTTCACCTCTACAGCCAGGATGGTCGTGTGTTCTATGCCATCAACGCCAACGACGCTGCCGGGGTGGATGAAAACCACAATAACGGATATGACTGGGGACATGCCCTGGTGCCCATTAGCTTGCTGACGTACCAGGCAGTGAGCGGCTGGGCGCCCGGTTACGACTTCACGGAGCCGGGCTTTACCGGGCCCAACGGCTCACCGCTGTGGGTTACAGCACTGGCTGATACGACCATCTACGCCGATTTTGACCAGGATGGATCGGCTGACTATACCCAGGAAGCTCTGCGGTTGGAATCGTATCGCATTTACGACACCGGCGACGATGACCAAAGCGCCATGCGGGTGTACACCCTTGATGGCACATTGATCAGCGTGGCCTGGGGTGTAGACCGCAGCACCTCCAGCTCGACAAAGCCTAACATCGACGTCGGTACAGCGGTGCTACCCTATCACGAACCGGGCCAACCCTCTCTTTTTAAGTCCGTGACCTTGCTCACCGACAACAATTCCCCCTCCAATGGCAACTATGATCCCGGCGATATTGCAAGATATACGATTGTGGTTGGCAACCCCGGCGGCAGCCCGGTTACCAGTGCGTTTGTCAGCGACGCCTTACCCTCAGGCGTGACCTATGTGGATAACTCCACCACATTGGATGGCAACAGCATCAATGACGGGGACAATGAGGACGGTAATCCCAGCAGCGGCTTTCCACTTAATCCTACCTGGAACGGCGTTAGTTTACCTGATCCGAGCCTGGCGCCTGGGCTACTGGCCTCTGGCAGCAGCTATGTCATCGAGTTCGATGTCACCATCGACGCCAGCACCGAGGGGCAGACTTTTATCAACACCTCCACCCTCACCAGCGACCAAGCCACATTGAATGACACTGCCATCTTTGACGTCCCTAACAGGTCCGCGTCGCCGGTTTGCGGTGTCGATTTAAGCGTAGGCTTTACCGACAACAGTGGCGCCGATGTTAGCTTCGTGCAGGTAGAGGGCAACGTATACGTAACGGTGGCAGACGACGAGCGCATTCACGACAACGGCATTGTGGAGAGCGTTCATGTGACGGTGACCAATCTGGACGACGGAGATGTAGAGAACATCACCCTGACGGAGACCAGCGTCAGCAGCAACACCTTCCGTAACACAACCGGCCTGCCCCTATCCGACAGCAGTGGCGCCACATTGTACGACGGTACCCTAAACGCCCGTCCTGGCCACGACCTCCAAGTGGATTACACAAACGCTCTCTGGGGCCTAACGTGCAGTCACACGATCATCGTGGTCGGCCCTTCGCAGGTCAAGCCGCTCTATCTGACCGACCCCCAGAATCTGGACCGCATCGACCCGGTGGCTACCAATGATACGACCACCATCTCCACCACCTGGGACGCAGGCGGACTGACATTTTACCAAAACCCTGTGATGGCAAGTGATTTTGCCATAAGCGCATATACCCCCGTAACCGTGTCGGTCTATGTGGATTCCGACCCGGGAACAGAAGTCACGGCCACCTTGAGCATAGATGGGATCGCCTTCCTGACCAACTCTAGCCCTACCTACAATGCGGGCGCAGGTACGGTCACCTGGACGGGTGCGATCACTGATACCACCACCGTAGCCGCCGGTCAGGTCATTTCTCTGACCCTGAAAGACGGCCCCGGCAAGGTCGTTAGGGAAGTTCGTTACGATAGCAGCACCCACCCTTCCAGGGTGGAGTTGCCAACTAACACGGTGATCAGGGTGAATGACTTCGCAATCTACGACGGCCCCTACCCCGGCGGCAGCGAGATCACCCAGGGGACGGTTGGTCAGACGGTCTTCATCCGAACCACGGTGAGCGATCCATTCGGTAACGCCGATATTACGGCGGCCACCCTGGATATAGACGGAACCCAAATCACACTCGATCCTACTTATATTGTTGCTCGCACTGATGGGACCAAGACCTACGAGTACCCCTGGCTGACACCGCCCCCATCTACCCCGGACTGCAGCGGCGACCTTTACCCGATCAGCTTCACTGCCGCTGAAGGCTATGAGACCGGCCCCGCCGCCGTCAGCGCCAGCGCTTCTACAGAGATATTCATTATTTCCTGTAACTATAACCGCAGCCCCTGTGCCGCCGACTTCACGGATCGCCAGGGCAATATCGTTACGGTCTACGACGCGGGCGACAAGGTCTACATGCGGGTGGTGGACTACGACCATATTGGCGATGGCGAAATCAGCGTAGACTTGAACGGCGAATCCTATTCGCTCACCGAAACAGTCGCTAATACCGGCATCTTCAAGGGGAAGAAGGATGAGTACATTGCCGGTGGTTCGGCTCTGACGCTGTTCTACAGCGATTCGGAAGCACCGCCCGGCAGCGATGTCTGTATCGTCGACATCGCCGCACCGCCCGATACGCCTGACACCCCGGGCATCAGCGTGCGCAAGACGCTCATCACCCTTCTGGAGGAGCCAGGTATTGTCCCGGTCGGGGATCAGATGACTTACGAGATCTCTGTGATCAATACCGGCAATGTGACGCTGGACCCCGTGAAGGTAGTCGATACCTTTAACCCGACCTATTTGCAATTCGTCCATGCAAATCCGACTCAGAGCAGCGTCGCTAGTGGCACTGTGACCTGGAACAACGTAGGGCCGCTGGATCCGGGCGAAGAC
>PIVW01000069.1 GCA_003353825.1 Chloroflexota bacterium | reverse complement strand
AAAAACCCCCCACTAAAGTAAGGGGGCTTCCTGAACGCTCAATGGGGTTTTTCTTAAAGAAAAGCCGGATTGAGCTTATGATAAAGCCAAGATTCTGGCCTTTCATCCCCTGTCTAAAGACCAGGGGCTTTCCCGGCTTTTCTAGTAAATGACATCATCAATGGCGGTGACGGTCACTGTTTGCGGCCTGTCCCAATCAAGAGTGGTGAAGGTCAGGCTGACCGGCAAGGTATTGATTTGACTGTCTGAGGTGACGGTCACGGTGACCGTGCTTGTGGGCGGGCTGTTGAGGCCCACCTGGTAGGTATCGGTGATAACCACGTTGTCGGCTATACCCGGCCCGTTGTTGGTAAAGGTCAGGGTGTAGGTGATAGTCTCACCGGGCGCTGCGCTGGCCGGGTTGACGGTTTTGTTGATCGCCAGGTCGGCCCAGATCTCAAAAGTACCTTCCGCCGCCCAGGATGAGCCGGCAAAGGCGGTATCGATGGCCTGTACGCTCCAATAGTAAATGCCCGACTGTGAAATGGTCAGGGTGGCGGTCAGGCCGTGGTTGGCCGCGCCCATAGCCGGTATTTGGCGATAGCCGTCACCGCCGCTGCCGCAAGTGCCTAGGCACGACATAGGGCCAGGGTATCGCTCAAGCCGGGGCTGGTTCCTACCCGCAGGTTGTAGGTGAGGCCGGCATTGGAGATGGTTTGGGTATCGGTCACGGCGGCCCAACTCAGGTCAACCTGCTGCCCATCGACGTTGCTACCCAGGCCGGTGGGCGCGGCGGGCGGCGTGTTGGCTGGGGCAGCGTTATTGCGAAACACGCTGGCGATGGGCTTACTGCCATCGTCGCCGGTTAAGAGGATGTCGAGGTCGCCATCATTGTCGTAATCGCCCCAGGCCACGCTGCTCCAGCGAACGCCGGTCAAGACGTTGGAGGCGATCACATTTTCGGTAAAGGTTTTATCCCCCTAATTGTCATAGATATGGGCGATGTGATTACTGCAAACGCCTTCTGCGCACCCGGCTAAGAGAATGTCGAGGTGGCCATCATTGTCATAATCGCCCCAGGCCACGCTGCCCCAGCGAACACCGGTCAGGACGTTGGAGGCGGTCACATTTTCGGTATGAACATCGGGAGCATAGTCAGCAGTAAGGCTGCCAGGGCGGTCAATAGGGCTGTGGTCAATTTTGTAATAGACCTCACTAGATTTCCTCCTCAATATTCAGTAGACCACAATTCAGCAAAACTGGAGCAGTCTTAAGGGTGTGGTATTGTTTAGCCAAAAAGACCGACGAAGCCGCCTAACGCCCCCAAATCTGCCGCCCGGAAAGGGTAGCGCGGAACGCTTCAATTAACATTTAGTTTGTTGGCTTAGAGCCTTCAATATCAACCCAGCTTTCCGGGTCGGTAGAATTTGCATTGTTAGGTGGCGGCCTTGCTAATAGACTTGGTTGGCCTACGAAACAAACCCCAACTTATGGAAGCTATAGACTCTGAAATCAAGTCTATTGATTTCAGTGCGGAGTGAGTTGATACCATTCGTTCCAGCCGCCCTCATAGATTGCAACGTTCCTGTATCCCAAGAATTGGGTTAATACGCACATCCGGGCTGCGCGCCAACCGGTTCCGCAATACCAGATGATACGATCATTCTTCAAAATGTCTTTTCCCTGCAAAGTTTTCTCAAGGTACCCCAGAATATCCGCAAGGTTGTCATCCACAGACAACTGATACTCCGCATTCACCACACTCTCGGAGGTGGGAATCCTGCCGGCTGCTGTGACGTACTCATAGCCCGTGACGTGTCCCGCATGTTCCTCGGCACTGCGGGCATCAAGGAGTCTGTAGGGACCCAGATCGCCCGCTACCAACTTCACCATAGTGTCGTAAGAGACAAATTGGCCTCTACCCAATAGTGCTTGTCCGAGCATATCTTCGGGCCATTGGAGCGGGGTCGGGTGTGATAGAGATATTTCGCCCGTTGCCGTGGTACATAGTGCCTTTGTCAAAGTTCTATGCTGTTTTGTTCTGATTTGAGTTCTCATCTGAAATGTTGAGGCACTCCTGGTCATCAGATCGGGGTCGTACTCGGCATGCGAGGTTTTGGGTGCACTGGGTTGGTCAGTCGCCGAGAACGCCTTTTGGGTCTTTGTGACAACCCGTCGCATCATGCGGACAGTTTTAGGGTGATTGGCAGCATACTCATCCTCGAAGTGTTCGTCCAGAGCATTGTCCATGATGATTGAAACGTGCTTGATTCCAAAATGCCTAAGAACCGAGTAGATCCGAGCCGATGCATCAAATCGAGATGCGACAGAACCACAGCTAATCTGGATGTTGTCGTAAATGAGTATCCGAGTCTCTGAGTTCGGTATGATAGCGTACTCCTCGAGTACCTTTATCATCTTGTCATCTGACTTCAAATTCCACATCGGTGGCTCCTCGAATCTGTCGGACGAAATTTGAAAAAAACCAGTAACTTGGTGTGACTGGTGCAACCAGAGTGAAACTTGATCGGTGTAAGTGTCCGATACAACCTCCAGAATGTAAATATCAGGTGCGTATGTTCTGATGATCGCAAAGGCTTCTTCCTGTGAAACAACCGCCTTTGACGCTGTTGTCTCTGTTGTTATTTTTATTGATTTCAACGGCATCCTCCATAATCCATTAGAAATTCCAATTAGCCAGCTAACGCCCGCAAATTAGCCGATTGGAAAGGTTAGCAACGAGCCTTTGTAGCCTTTATGACCCTCACAGGCTCAACCAACCTCAATAAAAAATTAGCTTTCCAGTTCGGCTACATTTGCATTGTTATATTGCTTTTTGGTTTGTGGAGTTGCATAGTTTTGTAAGGCTACTTTTACCCAACTTTGCCAAAAAGATAGCTTCAATTGGAAAGACTCCTTAAAAAGTAGCCTTCAATTCGGCGCACTCTTGCAACTGGCGTTGACGAAATGTTTTTCTCCGCAATACACTGGTCCAAGAGTACGCCGAAATTTAATTTCAATCACTTTGGATATTGCTTTACTGCCTTTAGTTCTTGAATATAATCGGTAAATAGTAAACCTCACCGCTACTGGTCACTACTTTATAAGCAGTGCCCTCCGTATTTTTGAAATGGATCCAGCCCACATTCTCGCCCCAGGCGTAGCCGTCAAACTCGCCCGTAGTCGGGTCAATGGTCACTTGGTTGTGCTGGGGGTTGAAATTAATCCAACCGGCGTTGGCACTCCAGGCGTAGCCAGTTAACGATAACACATTGGTAGTCGTAATAATATTCACCCCGTAGTTACTGGCGGTGGTGTTGCTGTAAGTGTGCGTTCCGCCGCTGGTGTAGGTTCCCAGCCGCACCCAACCGATATTCTCGGCCCAGGCGTAGCCTTCCAGATGGTCACTATAGACCGTGACCCCGCCGCCGTGGGTGGGGTTGAAGTTGAGCCAGCCCGCATTACCGGCCCAGGCCCATTTGTTGGTACTGTCGATATTGCCTGCCGCATACACGACACTGACCAGCCCCAAAAACAGGGCGGTGAATAATACGAGTGCGCTTGTCATTTTTTTGTTTTTCATTTGATTGCTCCTATTGCTACTAAAAACATTGTAAATGATGAATAGAATAGTTAATGGTGAATTTTTCTGTTAATCTGTGGTGCTGTTTGCCCAGCGACAAACCAACGTTCGCTCGGCAATGGTGGTGATGCGCCGCCCGTGCTAGTTTGCCAACATAGGCATCTAATCCAGATTTAGGAAAGCCACCTAAAACCACGGGCGCATCAACTTCCCCGGCCATTTGGAGCTTTAAGCCGGTTACTTTTGAAACAGCCCGAGCATCTTTATCCATCACTTGCATAAAAGCCCCCACCTGCATCAACAGTAGACAATCAGACACCTCTTCCTTCAGTTCTTTATACCGTTTTACCAACTTTGGAGAGAAAACCATTTATTTAACACCCTTTTTTTATTAACCCCTAAAAATCGATTCAAAGACCCCAAAGAATCAAAGTGCCAAAGCCTCTCATTGTCCGCCGCGTACCGGCCACACATAGAAACTACTATTAGTCTTATTGGTGCGGCTCCCACCGCCATCCTTCATATGCACGTACCAGGCGATAGATGCGTTATTGGCGAAGGTACTGCTAGACCAGTAGTAGTTCGACTGGACACTGGTGAAGGGGTCTCCGTCTGTAGTCCACTTTCCCGTGCCGGCGGTGTTGGGTACGGCTGGGTTATACACACCTAAATGTATCAGACTTAACAGTTCTACCCTATTTGGTAGTCGCCAGTCACCAGCACTGGAACCATCGCTCAAATCGCATTTTCCATTGGCCAAATTGTTGCTCCAGGTCAGGGCTTGCGTCCAGGTTAATTTGTTTGAGGTAGCGGTAGGGTCTTGGCCCCCCACTGTCTCCGTACAATTGGCGTTTGTCAGCCAAATCAATCCGGTCAGCGTGTCGGTTACTATCCCGGTGGTACTGGTGATAAAGCGCGGCTCAGGCCAGGCTACGCCCTTTTTCAAGGCACCGTCATCGCTAATTGTGTAGGTTACGGTTATGCCCGTTTGGGGTACTGCGGCGTTGTAGGTGCTACCACTGCTGCTCACCGTCAACGTTCCCGTTTGTACGCCCCATTGTCCGCTGGTTAAGCCCCAAAAGGTCTGCCCCGCCAAGACCTGCGTGGTCGTGGCCCCGTTGGTGTTGTCCAGTTCCGGGGCCGCCGCCATAATGTCATTGATGCTGTGCATTGTGCCTGTCCCCGGTGCGGTGGTCGGCTCGGTAAAGACGCTACTTGCCCCTACTGTGCCCGTAACCAAGCGGGTGTACAAATCTTCCAGACTGTATGACTTGCTGGCAGTATCTGTGGGTCCACCCGGCGAATCCGGGTCGCCCGCTAACACAATGCCCGCCAACAGCATCGTACTCAATAATACGACCCCTACAACTAAATGTGATACTTTGATCTTGATGTACATTGTGTAAAACTCCTTTGATTTACGATAAATAATGAATAGATTGTGATTAAAACAAAAAACTACTTTTCCTTAACCCTTTGCGGCCTCAATTCTTGAGGATAATGGGTAAGTAGATATTGGTGACACCAGCGGTGACACCAGCCGAACTACTATTGTTGCCGTTGGTGGTATCCGCCGGGGTCGAGTTGCTCAACGCCGCTGTGTTGGTGATGGTCTGCCCTGAGACCAGATTGGCGGTGACCACCAGCGTCATGGTGACGCCTGTACCGACAGCCACATTACCCACAGCCCACACGCCGCTGGTGGGCGTGTAGATACTGCCGTTGGTGGTGCTGGAGGCGACAAAGGTGATGCTCAAGGGCAGGGTGTCGCTAATGACCACGCTGGTGGCGCCCACAGTGTCGATATTATGCACACTGATGGTGTAGGTAATGGTGGTGGTTGGGCTGATGGTGGTAAAGGCTGCCGTCTTGCTGACCGCCAAATCATAGTAGTCAATGGTAAAGTTGTCCTCGCTGGGCCAGGGCGAGCCGCTGAAATTGTGGTCGATGGCCTGCACGCTCCAGTAGTAGGTGCCGTAGGGCAAGGTCAGGGTGGCGGTCAGGCCGTGGTTGGCCGCGCCCATTTGAGGGATTTGACGATAGCCGTCACCGCCGCTGCCGCAAGTGCCTAGGCAAGACATAGGGGCCAGGGTATCGCTCAGGCCGGGACTGGTTCCTACCCGCAGGTTGTAGGTGAGGCCGGTGGCCGTGATGGTTTGGCTATCGCTGGCTGCGGCCCAGCTTAACTCTACCTGCTGCCCATCGACGTTGCTACCCAGGCCGGTGGGCGCGGCAGGCGGCGTGTTGGCCGAGGCAGCGTTATTGCGAAACAGGCTGGCGATGGGCTTACTGCCATCGTGGCCGGTTAAGAGGATGTCGAGGTCGCCATCATTGTCGTAATCGCCCCAGGCCACGCTGCCCCAGCAAACGCCGGGCAAGACGTTGGAGGCGATCACATTTTCGGTAAAGGTTTTATCCCCCTGATTGTCATAGATATGGGCGATGGGATTAGTATTACTATCTTGCCCGGTTAAGAGGATGTCGAGGTGGCCATCATTGTCATAATCGCCCCAGGCCACGCTGCCCAAGCGAACACCGGTCAGGACGTTGGAGGCGGTCACATTTTCGGTAAAGTCCCCCCCACCCTGATTGTCATAGATATGCGTGATGGGCTTACCCCCAGGGTCCCGCCCGGCTAAGAGGATGTCGAGGTCGCCATCATTGTCATAATCTCCCCAGGCCACGCTGCTGTAGAGAACGCCGGTCAGGACGGTGGAGGCGGTCACATTTTCGGTAAAGTCCCCCCCACCCTGATTGTCATAGATATGCGCGATGGGCTTAATATAATCATTAAACTCCCCGGATAAGAGAATGTCGAGATCGCCATCATTGTCATAATCGCCCCAGGCCACGCTGCCTTCGGCAACGCCGGCCAGGACGTTGGAGGCGGCCACATTTTCGGTAAAGTCCCCCCCTCCCTTATTGTCATAGATATGCGCGATGGACTTATAACTATTATCCCACCCGGATAAGAGGATGTCGAGGTCGCCATCATTGTCATAATCGCCCCAGGCCACGCTGCTCCAGCCAACGCCGGTCAGGACGTTGGAGGCGGTTATATTTTCGGCAAAGGTTTTATCCCCCTGATTGTCGTAGATATGCGCGATGTGCTTTAAACTACTATCCAGTCCGGATAAGAGGATGTCGAGGTCGCCATCATTGTCATAATCGCCCCAGGCCACGCTGCCTCCGAAAACGCCGGTCAGGACGTTGGAGGCGGCCACATTTTCGACAAAGGTTCTATCCCCCTGATTATCATAGATATGGGTGATGGGCGTCCCGCCATTATCATAGCCAGAGAGGAGGATGTCAAGATCGCCATCATTGTCATAATCGCCCCAGGCCACGCTGCTGTCGGCAACGCCGGTCAGGACGTTGGAGGCGGTCAGGTCCAGGGTGAAGGTGACGTGTGAGGTGGCCAGGGGTCGGGTCGGGGGTAGGGCGGCGGCCCGGTTAGAGACCTCGCGGGTTTTTAAAACCCGCGAGGTCTGGGTATCCGCTTCCTCGTTCCCACGCTCTGCGTGGGAATGTTTACCCGGACGCTTTGTGTCAACCCGATCTCCGGGGGAGTCGCGTTCCAACGCCGGAGCATTGGCACGAGCGGTTGTTCCCCTGCCATCTGCTCAACCAAAGACGCGCCGGTCTCCAGGTTGGCTTTGGCCGGGCCGGTCATAAACATGGGTAGCATGGTCAGCAATAAGGCGGCCAGGGCGGTCAATAGAGCTGTGCTTAATTTTGTAATAGATATCATTAGATTCTTCCTCAACATTTAGTAAATCACAATTCGGTACAAACGATTTTTTAGCTGGCCCTTTGCCCCAGATCATTGTGGGAATGAAGGTGCATAGCAAAATGTCGATCTTGAGGGCCTAATTAATCTCCCTGCGTTCCTTTTAGCAATTTCACCAAGAGCCTTGTTAATTGCTCAAGTTCATCAGAATTGAGAGCCTCAGCAAATTGAACATTAGCCTCGGCCACGATTTGACTGACCTGTTGAACTAGGGCGCGCCCTTTCTCAGTAATGGAAATGGTGTAAGAGCGCCGATCATTCGGATCTCGGGTGCGGATAGCCAACTCCTGTGCCTCCAAATGATCAAGCAAAGAAACCATAGTATTGCGATCAACCCACAAACGATTCCCAATTTCCTTTTGAGATAGGGCCGTGTTTATCTGAGTCAAAAACAGGAGGACACCATAATGCCTGACTTGGATAGAAAAAGGTTCAAGGCAGGCATCGGCCTGCTGGTTGATTTTCATCGCGGTTTTGTTCAATAGAACACCAATATAAGGCGCCAAAGTATAACCTGAATCTCCAAGAGAAGTAATATTTGTTAGATCAGGTTTTGATATAGGGTTTGACATGAAAACAATTTCCTGTTATAGTATGTATTGAATATAATCACTTATAATGATTGTATTATCAAGTGATTATACAAATGTGTGACAAGATTATATCATGATTTCAAAGGAGTTTCAACTTATGGAAAAAATTTTTACAGGAAAAAACGAATCGAGCTGTAGAAATAAAAGTACGCGGCCTATCCGGAAATAATAGCAAGAGCAAAAATAACTACCACCCTCACCCAATTTGGGAGAGGGGGCTGGTGGGGTGAGGGCTGCCAAGAGGAACCAAAACTATGCCATCATCAATCATTCAACCCATCCTAAAAAGTAGTCTGGCTATTTTGATCGCCCTGATCCTATGGAGCGCGTGGAGCATACTGCCGGCTTACGCCCAGGAACCCGTTGGCGAGACCGGCGCGATCACGTTGACCGATACCATCGATGGGGGCACGGTCGTGACCGTTACCACGGTCAACACCTACACCGACCCGGTGGTGGTGGCCTTTATCAACACCCGCAACGAGGACGAGTCCGTTGACGTGCGGGTACGCAATGTGACCCCCAACAGCTTCCAGATTTTTATGCAGGAGCCGGATAATCAGACCCATTCGGCTGAGCAGGTCTCCTACATTGTGCTGGAAAAGGGCCGCCATACCCTGGTGGGCGGGCTGGTGGTTGAGGCCGGCGCGATCATTACCGCTGCGGTGCATCAGGCGCCTGATGCTTTTGGGGGGGAGGTGGTGACCTTCAGCAGTTCCTTTGTTATCACCCCGGCGGTGCTGTATACCCTCAACAGCTATAACAACAACGACTTTATGTCCTCGGTGGCTCACAGTGTCATTACCACTGGCTTTAGCTTGCAACAAGAGATGGCCGAGGTGACGACCACAGTGACCGCCATCGAAACCATTGCTTGGATTGCTCTGGAGACCGGCAGCGGCACGACCAACGGCGCGGCTTACGAGATTGGCCAGGCCAGTGACGGCGCAAATGATGGGGTAGGTCAGACCGCCCAAACTATCACCTTCAGCAGCTTTAGCAGCGTGCCGGATGTGGTGGTTAAAGGCAACAGTGGCAACGGGGTCGATGGCTACTGGGCACGCGGAGCCGGTAGCTACAATAGTATCAGCCAAACCGTTTACGCCGAGGAAGATGAAGGCGATGGCGAACGCAACCACGCCGATGAAACCTTTGCCTGGGCTGCCTTTGACCCCGACAGTATCTTAGTCGTCCCCCAATTCAGCCTGGACAGCGCCGCCTCAGCCGTCCTGACGGACGTACAGAAGAGCAGTGTGGCCTGGGGAGATTATGACAACGACGGCGACCTCGATATCCTCCTGACCGGGAATGATGGTAGCAACCCCATCGCCGGGGTGTATGAGAATACAGGCAGCGGCTTCAGCGAGATCAGCGCCGGTCTGCCGGGTGTTGATGACAGCAGCGTGGCCTGGGGCGATTACGACAACGACGGCGACCTCGACATCCTCCTGACCGGCTTGACGAGTAGTGGCTCCATCGCCGGGATATATGAGAATACAGACAGCGGCTTTAGCGACATCAGCGCCGTCCTGACGGACGTACAGCGGAGCAGCGCGGCTTGGGGCGATTATGACAACGACGGCGACCTCGACATTCTCCTAACCGGCCTTTCGAGTAGCGGCCGCATCGCCCAAGTATATGAGAATACGGGCAGCGGTTTTAGCGACATCAGCGCCGGTCTGCCGGGCGTAGAGTATAGCAGCGCGGCTTGGGGAGATTATGACAACGACGGCGACCTCGATATCCTGCTGACCGGCTATACCGGTACCAACCGCATTGCCAGTGTGTATCAGAATACCGGCAACGGCTTCAGCGACATCAGCGCCGGTCTGCCGGGCGTCAACTTTAGCAGCGTGGCCTGGGGAGATTATGACAACGACGGCGACCTCGATATCCTGCTGACCGGCTATACCGATACCAACCACATTGCCAGTGTGTATCAGAATACCGGCAGTGGCTTCAGTGACATCGGGGCCAGTCTGACGGGCATAAGGCTGGGCAGCGCGGCCTGGGGAGATTACGATAACGACGGTGACCTCGATATTCTCCTGACCGGCCAGACCGGGAGTAGCAGCCGTACTGCCCGGGTGTATGAGAATACGGGCAGTGGCGGCTTTGGCGACATCAGCGCCGGTCTGACGGGCGTAGAGTATAGCAGCGCGGCCTGGGGAGATTATGACAACGATGGCGACCTTGATATCCTGTTGACGGGGTGTACGAATGGTAGCTGTACCAATCGTACCAGCCGGGTGTACGAGAATAATAACATCCAGGCCAACACGCCGCCCGCCGCGCCGACCGGTCTGAGCAGCAGTGTCAGTGGCTACCGGATCGAGCTAAGTTGGGCGGCCGTAACCGATACCCAAACCATCTCCAACGCGGGGCTGACCTATAACCTGTATGTTGGCCGCAGTCCCGGCCTGTCCGATACCCTGGCCCCGATGGCCTGTGTCGGCGCTTGCGGCAGCAGCAGCGACGGCTATCGCCAGATACCGGCCCTGGGCGCAGCCAACCACGGTCTGACCGCCACCCTAACCATTTCACAGTCGGGCGCTTACTATTGGAGCGTACAGGCCATCGATACCGCCTTTGTCGGCTCACCCTGGGCAGCGGAAGGTACTTTTGAGATCTGGGCCGACCTGGCGATCAACAAAACCGTCAACCCGGCCAGCGCGATGCCCGGTGAGACCATCACCTACACCCTGAGCTTTAGCAACAGCGGCGACGCCACGGCCAGCGGCGTGGTCATCACCGATTTCTTGCCGATCAGCATCACCGTGCAAAGCGTCATCAGCAGTGGGGATGTGGCGATTACCCGCACTTTGAGCAACCAAAGCGCAGAGGTCTTTGAGACCTCTGCGCTTTCGAGCGGCGCTGGCGGCCTGATCACCATCACCGCCCAACTGAGCAGCAGTGTGAGAGCCGGCACACTAACCAACACTGCCACCATCACCGCCACGGCGGTAGATATGGATACAACAAACAATACCGCCGCCGTAGGCGTGACCATTCCCCAATTCAGTCTGGATAGCGCCGCCTCGGCCGGCCTGCCGGACGTAGGTAATGGCAGTGTGGCCTGGGGGGATTATGACAACGACGGCGATCTCGACATTCTCCTGACCGGGAACTCGAGTAGTGGCCGCATCGCCAGGGTGTATGAGAATACGGGCAGTGGCTTCACAGTCGCTCACACCCTGACGGACGTAAAGTTCAGCAGTGTGGCCTGGGGGGATTATGACAACGACGGCGATCTCGATATCCTCCTGACGGGCTTCGCGAGTAGTGGCTACATCGCCAGTGTGTATGAGAATACGGGCAGTGGCTTTACCAACATTAGCGCTAGTGTTAGTCTGAAGGGCGTATGGAAGGGCAGTGTGGCCTGGGGGGATTATGACAACGACGGCGACCTTGATATCCTCCTGACGGGATGTGAGGCTGATAGCTGTACCAGCCGCATCGCCCGGGTGTATGAGAATACAGGCAGCGGCTTTAGCCTGGCCCATAGCTTGACGGGCGTATCGGAAAGCAGTGTGGCCTGGGGGGATTATGACAACGACGGCGATCTCGATATCCTCCTGACGGGATGTGAGGCTGATAGCTGTACCAGCCGCATCACCCGGGTGTATAAGAATACGGACGGTGTCTTCACCGACATCAGCGTCGGTCTGCCAAACGTACAGGCGAGCAGCGTGGCCTGGGGAGATTATGACAACGACGGCGATCTCGACATCCTCCTCTCGGGGGAGGCGGGCAGCGGCCTCATCGCCCAAGTGTATCAGAATACAGACATTGGTTTCACAGTCGCTCACACCATGCCGGGCGTATCGGAAAGCAGTGTGGCCTGGGGGGATTATGACAACGACGGCGATCTCGATATACTCCTGACGGGATGTGAGGCTGGTAGCTGTTCCAGCCTCATCGCCAGGGTGTATGAGAATACGGGTGGTGGCGGCTTCAGCGACATCGGCGCCGGTCTGACGGGCGTAGAGTATAGCAGCGCGGCCTGGGGAGATTATGACAACGATGGCGACCTCGATATCCTGCTGACGGGCTGTTTGGTTGGCAACTGTAGCAGCCGTACCACTGAGGTGTATGAGAATAATAACAGTCTGGCCAATAGCCGGCCCGCTGCCCCCACCGGCTTAAATGCCAGCGTGAATGGAACAACGGTTGAGTTGAGCTGGCTGGCGGCTGCCGATACGGAAACCATCAGCCCAACCTTGACTTACAACCTCTACATCGGCAGCAGCCCTGGCCTGTCCGATACCCTGTCGCCGATGGCCTTCACCAGCGGTGTTAGTGAGGGCCTGCGCCTGCTGCCGGCCCTGGGCAGCGCCCAGCACGGCCTGACCGCTACCCTAACCATTTCGCAGTCGGGCATTTACTATTGGAGCGTACAGGCCATCGATACCGCCTGGGCCGGTTCGCCCTGGGCGGCGGAAGGTACTTTTGAGATCCGGGCCGACCTGGCGATCAACAAATCCGTCAACCCCGCCAGCGCCCAGCCCGGTGAGACGATTACCTACACCCTGAGCTTTAGCAACAGCAGCGGCACGGCCAGCGGCGTGGTCATCACCGATTTCTTGCCCATCAGCGTCACGGTGCAAAACGTCATCAGCAGTGGGGATGTGGTTATTACCCGCACTTTGAGCAACCAAAGCGCAGAGGTCTTTGAGACCTCTGCGCTTTCGAGCGGCGCTGGCGGCCTGATCACCATCACCGCCCAACTGAGCGATACCTTGAGTAACGGGGAGTTATTCACCAACACTGCTACCATCACCTCCACGGCAATGGATGCGAATACGAGTAATAACAGTGCGGCGGTCGGGGTGACGGCGGTGGTTTTGCTCGACCTCTCCCTGTCCAAAACCGTCAACCCGGCCAGCGCAGCGCTCGGCGAGACCATCACCTACACCCTGAGCTTCACCAACAACGGGCCGGGTATAGCCGTCGGGGTAGTCATCACCGATTTCTTGCCCATCAGCATCACCGTGCAGAGTGTTATCAGCAGTGGGGATGTGGCGATTATCCGCACTTTGAGCAACCAAACCGCAGAGGTCTTTGAGACCTCTGCGGTTTCGAGCGGCGCTGGCGGCCTGATTACCATCACCGCCCAACTGAGCAGCAGTGTGAGCGCCGGCACACTAACCAACACTGCTACCATCACCTCTACGGCAATGGATACGAATACGAGTAATAACAGTGCGGCGGTCGGGTTGACGGTTTTGCCCGACCTCTCCCTGGCCAAAACCGTCAACCCGGCCAGCGCCCAGCCCGGTGAGACCATCACCTACACCCTGAGCTTCACCAATAACGGGCCGGATACGGCCAGCGGGGTAGTCATCACCGATTTCTTGCCGATCAGCATCACCGTGCAAAGCGTCATCAGCAGTGGGGATGTGGTTATTACCCGCACTTTGAGCAATCAAAGCGCAGAGGTCTTTGAGACCTCTGCGCTTTCGAGCGGCGCTGGCGGTCTGATCACCATCACCGCCCAACTGAGCAGCAGTGTGAGCGCCGGCACACTAACCAACACCGCTACCATCACCTCCACGGCGGTAGATACGGATATGACGAACAATACCGCCGCCGTAGGCGTGACCTTTCCTCAATTCAGCCTGGACAGCGCCGCCTCAGCCGTCCTGACAGACGTAAGGTATAGCAGCGCGGCCTGGGGCGATTACGACAACGACGGTGACCTCGATATCCTCCTGATCGGCTGGACGGGTAGCTCTAATCCCATCGCTCAAATATATGAGAATACAGGTAGCGGCTTCAGTAACATCAACGCCGGCTTGACGAATGTCAGTCGGGGCAGCGCCGTTTGGGGTGACTATGATAATGATGGCGACCTCGATATCCTCCTGACTGGCCAGGATAGTAGCTCTAATTCCATCGCTCAGATATATGAGAATACAGGTAGCGGCTTCAGCGACATCAGCGCTGGCTTGCCGGGGGTGTATCGTAACAGTACAGCCTGGGGCGACTATGACAACGATGGCGACCTCGATATCTTGCTGGTGGGGTGTACGAATAGTAGCTGTACCAGCCGTATCACCAGTGTGTATGAGAATACAGGCAGCGGCTTCAGTGACATCAATGCCGGTCTGCCGGGTAGATATCGCGGTACTGCCACTTGGGGCGATCATGATAACGATGGCGACCTTGACATCTTCCTGATGGGCTGTGCTAATAATACATGTAACAATCGTAACACCCGGGTGTATCAGAATACGGCCGGTATCTTTAGTGACATCGGAGCTGGCCTGCCACATCTGGCGGACAATAGTATGGCCTGGGGAGATTATGATAACGATGGCGACCTCGATATCCTCTTGACAGGGTGTACGACTGCCTGTATTAGTAGCCCCCCCATCGCCCAGGTGTATAAGAATACGGACAGTGTCTTCAGCAACATCAGCGCTGGTCTGCCAGGTGTATGGCGCAGCAGTGTGGCCTGGGGAGATTATGACAACGACGGCGACCTTGATATCCTCCTGACGGGATGTACGACTGAAACCTGTAGTAGCCGTACCACCCGGGTGTATAAGAATACGGACGGTGTCTTTACCGACATCAGCGCCGACTTGCCGGGTGTAACGGATGGCAGTGTGGCCTGGGGAGATTATGACAACGACGGCGATCTCGATATTCTCCTGACCGGCTGGACGGGTAGCAGCCATATTGCCGAGGTCTATCAAAATAATAACGGCCAGACCAACACGCCGCCCGCTACGCCCACCGGCTTGAGCAGCAGTATCAACGGCACCTGGATCGCGCTGAGTTGGGCGGCCGTAACCGATACCCAAACCATCTCCAACGCGGGCCTGACCTACAACCTGCGGGTCGGAACCAGTCCCGGTCTGTCCGATACCCTGGCCCCGATGGCCTGTATCGGCCCTTGCGGCAGCAGCAGCGACGGCTACCGCCAGATACCGGCCTTGGGCGCGGCCAACCACGGCCTGACCGCCACCCTGATCATTACCCAGCAGGGGACTTACTATTGGAGCGTGCAGGCCATCGATACCGCCTTTGCCGGTTCATCTTGGGCGGTGGAGGAGAGTTTCAAGATTGGGGCCGATCTGGCGATCAACAAAACCGTCAACCCGGCCAGCGCGGCGCCCGGTGAGACTATCACCTACACCCTGACCTTTACCAACAACGGGCCGGGTATAGCCGACAACGTGGTTATCACCGATACCCTGCCGGTCAGCATCACCGTGCAGAGCGTTATCAGTAGTGGGGATGTGGTGATAACGGAGACTCAGAGTGGTTCAGTCTTTGAGACTGAACCACTCTCAATCGGGCAAGGCGGCGTCATCACCATCACCGCTATCCTCAGCAACCCCTTAGCGGCCGGACCTGTCGGCAACACGGCCATCATTACCAGCACGACCGTGGATAGCGATACCGCCAATAACGATGCCTCGGCGGGGCTGACGGTCAACAACGTGGCCCCGGTGTTAGACCCCATTGGCGACCAGGGTATTATCAAATCCCGCCCCCTCAATCTGACCCTATCCGCCACCGATGCCAATGGTGGCGCTCTAACCTATAACATGAGCGGTACGCCCGTATCCGGCGGGGCCACGCTGGTAGGCAGCCTCTTCAGTTGGACGCCGGGGGTCACGGGCACGTATCAAATCACCTTTACCGTCATTGATGACGGCTCTCCGGTGTTGACCGACAGCGAAACCATCACCATCACCGTCTACGATGGGCCGGGGGTGACTATCGCCCAGTCCGGCGGCGCCACCGACGTGGCCGAAGGCAGCATCACCGATACCTACCAGGTGGTCCTCAACAGCCCGCCCACAAGCACGGTCACCGTGACCGTCACCTCAGACAGTCAAATCAATACCTTGCCGGTCAGCTTGACCTTCACCACCCTTGATTGGGATAGGCCGCAAACAGTGACCGTCACCGCCATTGATGATGTCATTTACGAAGGCAATCATACCGGAGCTATCATCCACACCGCTGCCAGCGCCGACACCAATTACAACGGCCTCGGCATCAGCGGGGTGACGGTCAACATCGACGATGACTCCGAGGACATCCCCACCATCACCATCAGCGATTTGAGCATAGCCGAGAGCGCCGGGACGGCCAATATCAGCGTCACCCTGACCGGTCAGAGCCTCTTTACGGCGGGGGTCAGGTACAACGTTACCAACGGCACGGCTCTCGGCGGCGGGGTGGACTATAGCGCCGGCAACGGCAGCCTGATCTGGACGGCCGGGACCTCCGGCAGCCAGAGTATTGCGGTCATAATCAATGACGACACCTTGGATGAGGTCGACGAGACGGTCAATATTAGCCTGGGCAACGTGGTTAGCGCGACGCTGGTCAAGTTAAGCGCGGTCTTGACCATCACCGACAACGACGCCGCGCCCAGCCTGTCTATCGCCAAGACGGTCGAATTTTCCAGTGTGCCCCCCACCCCCGGCGATCCGATCACCTACACCATCGTCATTTCCAACAGCGGCGGCGGGGCTGAGAACGTGACCGTAGCCGATAACCTGCCGAATGGCTTGAGCGGCGATAATCTCGACTGGACGGGGACCGTGACGGCCTACAAATCGTTGACCTTTACGCTGAACGCGACCATTCTCAACATCGCGGCCAACTACACCGCCACCATCACCAACACGGCCACCTTTACTTACGGCCTCGATACAGACCAGGCTGTGGCGGCCTTCACCACCATCAGCGATACCATCGCGCCGGCCGGATTGACTCTGATCTCACCAACGCACGGCAGTGTTATCACCGCCAGCCAACGGATCACCTTTAGCTGGAGCGCCGCCGGCGATGGCTTGAGCGGTGTTGACCACTACACCTTACAGGTAGAGACAGATAACGACAGCCTCGATATCCAGGCCAACGACACTGTCACCACTACCCAAACCAGCCACACCCCGGCCGCAGACCTGGCCAACGGGGTTTACACCTGGACGGTTTGGGTGCAAGATTTGGTCGGTAATGTCAGCAGTGGGGTTTCGGCTACGTTTGTCATCTCGGCCACGGGCAGTTCCGGCACGTCGGTTTATTTGCCGATTGTGGTGAAGAAT
>PIVW01001179.1 GCA_003353825.1 Chloroflexota bacterium | reverse complement strand
CAGGGGGTTCGGGCACGTAGTATCATTCAAGGGAAATGAGAATAACTCGATAATTCAACCCCAGCTCAAGCCGAATGGGGTTAAGTTGGGGTTAATGGCTCAATCGCAAAGAATTAATAAAAATGTGAATCTACAATCGATTTTACGTGGATGACATCCTGTGCCTTGATACCGGAGGGGGAGACCGGGCCCTGCAGCATCTACAGGAACTCCAACAAATATGGGACCTAAAGATCATAGGCAAGGCGGCCCATTTTCTAGGCTTGTGCATCGAGCAGGCGGATGAGGCCACTTACCTGGATCAAACGGCCTTCATCCAGGAAATCCTCCTTGAGACAGGCGAATCGGTAGGTACCCCGGTGGTCAACCCATGGGATGGGAAGACTGTACACGAACCTGGGGACCTGCTCAAAGCCAAACAGCATGAGCCTTACCGCAACAAACTCGGTAAGTTACTGTACCTTGCCGGTGGGACACGACCGGACATCGCCTTTGCGGTCAGCAGACTTGCAGCGGCCGCCTCGTGCCCACGACTGGGAAGTAAGCGGTTATGAAGAAGCAAACAGTCAGGCGGGTCCGCTCATTCAGAAAAGCACCAGAACGAGACACCAATTTAACCCGAATGACATGCCATCAGGGACGGCCGTGGTGGAAGAATTGAATCGCCGAATTGAAGAGGACTCGTCCGACGAAGAAAGTGAGGATAACCAGTTAAGTCCGCCAGGTGCGTGTATATTGGTACAGGCAACTGTCGAGTAATAGGGTGTTGGGGTAGCGAGTCAAAGATGTGCTTGAACCCTGTACGTGCGTTAGTCTTGAGTAGGGCGTTCGGACTCCTGAGAGTTTCAGGAGTCGAACGGATGTAGTTAGAGCCTCAGGGGGGCAGTACTTAGTAAGATACGAGGGGTCCTCTGTTAGGCGTGTAGTGAGTGACTCGGTGTTGGGGGCACAACGATAAATCGATTCAT
>PIVW01000068.1 GCA_003353825.1 Chloroflexota bacterium | reverse complement strand
TTTGGTTTTGTAATAAATGTCCAAATCTTACACGAGGTGCTGCTTTTCTTCCTCATTCAATTGTTAACGTGCTTTCTTCTTCTACTGAACCATGCCAGATTTTAATTGACCAGATATTTGCTGAGATTGGAGCACTGGGAAGCATAAATACGAGTGCGCCACACCCCTAAACAGCGAAAATCAAGGAAATTCAGGAGGAATCCTGAGAAAATCATAAATTATTTGAATTTGCCACGCTGAAGGTATTGTAGGCTGCAATTTAGGCATATTCCCTCAAAATGGCGAAGGTATTGACCCTACGTACGAATTCCCGCCATTCAGCACTGGTTATCCGCCCGAATTTGTGTAAGTTAGCCTGGAGGTCGTGCAATTCTGTTTCTGCCAGAAAGCCGGCGGCGGTCTCGCCGATCTGATACGAATCAACAGGTATCTCGTTTGAACTCTGGGTTCAGATACAAATGTCTTGTCGTTCTACATCTGCAGGTAACCCCCGCGCATAGTTTGACATCCAACCTGCCAGACCTTACAATCTTCAACACAGTATAATCGATAATGACTCCGATCCGGAGGAGTAGACGGTAAGCACTCGACAGAAAGGGCTGGCCATAGGCTGAGAGCCGGTCCCGAGCAAGACCCCGCCGAAGGTCGCCGGTGAGTTGGCAGGCTGAACAGCAGTAAGCCTGCCCGGGTACGCCCGTTACAGCGCATGAAGTGGGCGACGGATGCTTGCGCATTCGGACGCCAACCAAGGTGGTACCGCGGAACCTTCCGTCCTTGTGACGAGAGGGCTCTTTTTTTGTACACAATCATCAAACTAAAGATTGAAGATCATCTCTCAACGGTGAACGATCCCCTAAATCTTCAGTCTTCAATTTTCAGTCTTCAATTTTCAGTCTTCAATTCATTCGAGGTTATCTATCATGACTGACTTCTCCCTCCCCAAAACCTACGACTTCGCTTCTACCGAGCAACGACTCTACCAGTGGTGGGAAAAAAGCGGCTGGTTTAAGCCCGAGAACAGTCGTGATCCTGATGGCGAGCCTTTTGTCATTGCCATCCCGCCCCCCAACGTCACCGGTGTGCTGCACCAAGGGCACGCCCTCTTCGTCGCTTTAGAAGATCTCATGATCCGCTACCAGCGCATGCGCGGGCGCGCGGCATTGTGGGTGCCCGGCACCGATCATGCCGGTATCGCTACCCAACTACAGGTCGAGCGCAAGCTACGTAAAGAAGACACCAGCCGCGAGGAGATCGGGCGCGAAGCTTTTATGCAAGAGTGCTGGGCCTGGAAAGATAAATACCATGGCCGCATCGTGGGGCAGCTCCGTCGCATCGGCGCCAGCTGTGACTGGGAACGCGAGCGCTTCACCATGGATGAGGGTCTGAGCCGGGCTGTAAACGAAGCCTTTGTGAGATTGCATCGCATGGGCCTGATCTACCGTAGCGAATACATCGTAAACTGGTCGCCCGGTTTACAAACTGCAGTCAGTGATGTGGAAGTGGAATACACCGACGAGCAGGGCACGCTCTACTACTTCAAATATCCTGTGGCTGGAGCTAATCTGAATGATGGTCCCGGCGAAGGCTATATCCCCGTGGCGACGACCCGCCCCGAAACCATCCTCGGCGACACCGCCGTGGCCGTGCATCCCGACGACGAACGCTATCGCCACCTCATCGGCAAGACCTGCCTGGTGCCCATGCTCAATCGCACCATCCCCATAATCCATGACACCTATGTGGACAGAGAATTTGGCACCGGCGCCCTCAAAATCACACCAGGGCACGACCCCAATGACTTCGACATCGGCCAACGGCACGGCTTGCAGACCGTAAACATCATGAATCGAGATGCCACGCTCACTGATGAGGCGGGGCCATATGCCGGTATGGAGCGGTTCGAAGCCCGCAAAAAGCTGTGGGAGGATATGCGCGCGGCCGATATGGTCATCAAAGAAGAACCTTATCAGATGCAAGTTCCGCGCGCCCAACGCGGTGGCGAGATCATCGAACCGCTGGTGAGCAAGCAATGGTTTGTGAACACCAACCCCATGGCCGAGATGGGGCTTGCTGCTGTTCGCACAAACCGTATCCGTATCATCCCCGAACGCTTCACAAAAGTCTATTATCACTGGCTGGAAAACCTGCGACCCTGGTGCATCAGCCGCCAACTGTGGTGGGGGCATCGCATTCCTGCCTGGTATGGGCCAGATGGCGAGTTGTTTGTGGCCCGGTCAGCCGCAGAGGCACAGGCAATGGCGCTCGCACACTACGGCGAGTCGCTGCCGCTAGAGCAAGATCCCGACGTGCTCGATACCTGGTTCAGTTCCGGGCTCTGGCCCTTCTCCACCCTGGGGTGGCCCGAAGATACCGAGGATCTGCGACGCTATTACCCCACCGATGTGTTGGAAACCGGCTACGATATCCTCTTCTTCTGGGTGGCGCGTATGATCATGCAAGGGTTGATGTATACCAACGACATCCCCTACCACACCGTTTACCTGCATGGTATTGTGCGGGATGAGAGCGGCCGCAAGATGTCCAAGACCTATGGCAATGTGATCGATCCTATCGAAGTCATGGATAACTACGGCACCGACGCCCTGCGATTCACCCTGCTGACGGGATCAACACCCGGCAACGACATGAATCTGAGTATCGACCGCATCCGTGCCAACCGCAACTTTGCAAACAAGATATGGAACGCCACCCGCTTCGTGCTCGGCAACCTGCCCGGGGATTTCAAGTATGCTGGGGCGCCCGATCCCAAGCAGCTGGATATCCCCGACCACTGGGTGTTACACCACCTGAATCAGGTGATCGACACCGCCACTCGGCTCTTCGAGAATTACCAATATGGCGAAGCGGGGCGACAGGTCTACGACTTCCTGTGGGGCGATTACGCCGACTGGTACATCGAGGCCAGCAAGCCCCGCCTGCGTGGTGACAATCCTGATACGGTTTTGCAGACGCTGGTCTATGTGCTCGACCAGACATTGCGTCTCCTCCACCCCTTTATCCCGTATGTCACAGAAGAACTCTGGCAACATTTGCCAAAGACGGCAGAGGAGGCCCCAGCTCTGATCGTCGCCGCCTGGCCGGAATCAAATCCAGCGTTCGAGAACGAGGAAGCGGTCGAGAGCTTTGAGCGTTTGCGCGAGAGCGTGCGCGCCATCCGCAATGCCCGCAGCGAGTACAATGTTGACCCAGGTCGTAAGATCGCCGTTACCATCGATGCCGGTGCTTATTCAGACCACTTCCGGGCCATGACCTCGATTCTGGCTCTACTCGCCCGCCTGGACCCCGACCAACTGGTGTTTGGCCCGACCCCACCCGATGAAAAGGGCTCCACCCTCGTCGCCGGAGACATCACCCTGTTCCTGCCTTTGGGCGGCATGGTCGATATCGAGACTGAACGGGCCCGCTTACAAAAGCAACTGGCCGAGACAGAAAAACGTTTGAGAGGTGCAGAAGGCAAGTTGAGTAATGAGAAATTCATCAGCAAAGCTCCCGCGCACGTCGTCGACCAAGCTCGGCAAACATTGGCAGGATTACGGGCGCAACAACAACGTCTATTGGAACAGATCGAAGCATTGGGCTAAGTGACCGTCTATAATTACCGGTACTTTCGCCATAGCTCGTCCTACCCATTTCAGCCTGCGTTCGGCCCTCTCAAAACCCTGCTTGTTGCGCCGCTTGAATTGATAGAGGAATCAAAAATAAGGACGTGATCTGCATCGCCCCCGCCGTGCGAGTGACTGTGGCGTTCAACATATCCTAGGCAGTTGCTCGCCACTGATCATATCTACCACACGCATGCCGCCGATACGGCTGCGCAAAAAGACGCGCCCGGGATGATCATCGACAATCTCGCCGATGATGGCAGCGTTCTGTCCATAAGGATGTGCCCGCATGGCTGCCAGCACTGCATCGGCCACATCTCGGGCGACAATGGCGATGCATTTGCCCTCGTTGGCCACATAAAGTGGATCAAAGCCCAGGATCTCACAGGCGCCGCGCACTTCATCCTGGATGGGGAGACTCTGTTCGGTCAATTGCACGCCCACACCGGCCTTTTGCGCGATCTCGTTCAAGGCACTGGCGACGCCCCCCCGCGTGGGGTCGCGCAAGACATGAACCCGCTCACCTGCGGCCTCCAAAACAGCGGCAACCATGTCGGAGAGGGGCGCCGAGTCACTCTTGATCGCCGTCTCGAATTCAAGACCTTCGCGTACCGACATGATGGCAATGCCGTGATCAGCGATGGCGCCGCTGACCAGAACTACATCCCCCGCTTGAGCACGTAGTGGGGAGACATGTACCCCGGTCGGGATCAGCCCGATACCTGTCGTGTTGATGAAAACACCATCTCCCTTGCCCCGATCGACCACTTTCGTATCACCGGTGATGATCGAGACCCCGACTTCTTGCGCTGCCGCTTGCATCGATTGTACCACCCGCCACAGATCTTCCATGGGCAGACCTTCTTCCAGGATCAGGCTGGAGGACAGGCCCAGAGGTCGAGCGCCGCACATGGCCAGATCGTTGACAGTGCCGTGAATGGCCAGGGATCCGATATCACCGCCGGGGAAAAACAGGGGGCTGATCACAAAAGAATCGGTAGAGAAAGCCAGGCGCTCGCCGTTCACATCGACTACAGCGCCGTCGTGCATCATTTCCAGGGCAGGATTGTCGAATGCCTGCAAAAACATACGCTCGATCAGCATCTGTGTGAGTGTGCCACCACCGCCGTGTGCCAGCAGGACGGTTGGGTAATCACTTATGGGAATGGGGCAAGATAAAGAGCCAAGCAGATCGGGATTGGTAGTCATCTATTCATGCGTCCAAATAAGCTGTGCGCGGCAGCTGTACGTATCATAAGGTCAATTTCTATACTGTTCTATCGATTTCAAGCACGCGTCCATACTGATAGTACGCGGCACAGGCACCCTCCGACGACACCATGGGCGCGCCGACCGGGCGTTCGGGCGTGCATAACGTGCCGAACACCGGGCATTCATGAGGCTTCTTCAGCCCTTGCATGATCTCGCCGGCGATACATATCTCAGATTCCTGAGCGGTTATACCCGTCACCTCAAAGCGTTCGGCGGCGTCGAAGGTTGCGTATTCGGGCTGCAAACAGTAGCCGCTTTGGGGGATGACGCCAATGCCGCGCCAGGGACGATCACAAGCCATGAACACCTGCTTCATCAAGTCCTGAGCGGGTTGGTTGCCCTCGCGTGTCACCGCCCGCACGTACTGATTCTCGACCCCCCAGCGTCCCTCTTCCAGTGCTGCCACCGTCATGTAGATACCCTGCAACAGATCCAGGGGTTCGAAACCTGTGATGATAATGGGTGTTTCGTAGGCTGCTGCGATGGGGTCATATTCCCAATAACCCATGATGGCGCAGACATGCCCGGCAGCCAAAAAACCTTGCACCAGGCTGTGCGGCGACCCCAAGATCGCTTCCATGGCGGGCGGAACGAGCACATGCGAGCAGAGAATGGAGAAATTATTCAGGTCTAGCTGATTCGCCTGCCATACAGCCATGGCATTGGCTGGGGCGGTGGTCTCAAAACCTACCGCAAAAAAGACCACCTGGCGGTCAGGGTGTTTTTGCGCCAACTTCACAGCATCCAACGGAGAATAGACCATACGTACATCGCCACCCTGCGCCTTGACGCTGAGCAGATCGACTTCGGAACCGGGCACCCGCATCATATCACCGAAGGAGGTGAATATGACCTCAGGGCGGCGGGCGATGGCAATGGCTTTATCGATAAGCTCCAAGGGTGTCACGCAAACCGGGCAGCCGGGGCCGTGGACTAATGTGATCTCTTGCGGCAACAGGTGGTCGATGCCGAATTTGATAATAGTATGTGTCTGTCCACCGCAGATCTCCATGAGCGTCCACGGCCGCGTAACAACTTGTTGGATGGCCTGAACAAACTTTTGGGCTTCAGCTTCGTTGCGGTATTCGTCGATGTATTTCATGTGTACGGGGGGGGTTGGTGATTGATAAGATCGTTGCTGTAACGTGTTGCGTGAATGATTGTGGGCAACAGTGACCAATGTGTACTACGATTTACTGCGGCTGTGGGATCTCTAACTCCCCCAACTCTTCCATCTGCTGCAGATAGGAGAAGACCTCATTGGCCTCTTCTTCATCGATAATGCTGATGGCGAAGCCGACATGGACAATCACATAATCATCGATCTTCACTTCGGGCACATATGCGAAGCAGACTTCTTTGATAATCCCGGCAAAGCTGACCTTACCCATGGCCATGCCGCTGGAGTTTTCTTGGATTTCGAGGACTTTACCGGGGACGCCTAAGCACATAATGTGTCTCCCTTTGAACGGGGACGCCGACAATGTTCTTTAGTCGGACAAAAAGACGAGTTTTTTCGATATTTGTATTGGTCAGAGAGAGGTTGGACATTGAATGCAGAGCAAACATCGGCAGTTGCGGGCGCTTTTCTCAATGAAACCCCGGTAATTGGCGATGTTTATACTGACAATCCGGCGATACGACTTGTTCAAAGTGACGTTGCCTAATACAAGTTTTTTCGATATTCTATACGATAAAGCTTGTTTGCCAGAGTACTGGTTTTGCGCTGGTTTTTCATGTGAAATCGTGTCATTCGTGGTTTGACCTTGCCAATGGTGTTGATTCCAGGCCAAGATGGGCAGCGGCGATGGCGATCTGGCCAAGGCTGATGCCACCGTCATTGGCCGGAACTTGACGGTGTAGTATCACCTCGAAGCCGTTTTCGCGCAAGCGTGTAGCGGTTCGCTCGCTGAGCATGCGATTCTGAAAACAACCGCCGGAGAGGGCGACGCGGGATTCGCCCACCGCCACAGCGACATCAAGGATGGCATCGACCAAGGTATTGTGGAAGCGTGCGGCGATAGTGGGGATGGGAACGTGGCGTTTGAGATCGGTTAGAATAGCTTCGATGAGTGGTTGCCAGTTGAGCACAGAAGTCGAAGGTCGAGGGTCGAAAATTGGTTGGTTGGCAAAGAAGAGAGAATAGCTGTCCTGAATGGCTGGGTCGGCTACGAACTCCAATGCCATGGCTGCCTGGCCTTCAAAGCTGACGGTTTGATGCAGGTCGAGCAACGCAGCCACACTATCAAAAAGGCGGCCCATGCTGGTGGTGATAGGCGCGTTTATCTCCTTATCCAACATCTGGCTGAGGATACGGCGCTCGCTGGGGTCCAGGGCTTGGAGAGATGGTAGATTTTCGTGTTCGAGCATGGTATCACCGTACATCTCCCATAGCATGGCAAAAGCGACACGGCGAGGTTCCTTCACAGCCGCGCCCCCCCCCGGTAACCGGAAAGGGCGAAGATGCGCGACTCGTTCAAAACCGGCGGCATCTCCCAACAGAAATTCTCCACCCCAGATCGTACCATCTGTGCCATACCCTGTGCCATCCCAGATCACACCCAAAGCCCGACCCTCGACCTGGTTCTCAGCCAACACCGAAGCCAGATGGGCGTGATGGTGTTGGATGGGGATTAATTTCGGATTTCGGATTTCGGATTTCGACCTGTTTTGGTGTTCGTCACCATGTGCAATTGAGGCCATTGCCTCGGCTTGTTCATGACGAAATTCTGACTCCTGACCTCTGGTCTCTGACGTCCGCCCTCTGATCTCCGACCTCCGATCCCCGACCTCTGACTTCTGATCTCCGACCTCCGACAGCGCCCATTTGCTGGAAAGATACTCAGGATGCATATCATGGGCAATAGCAACAGGTTCGGCATCATACAAACGCAGAAAATCGGCGATGACGCGCTCGAAGGCATTCATGGCTTGCACCGTTTCCAGATCGCCGATGTGCTGGCTGATGAAGACCTGGTTCTCGATACTGAGGGCAATCGTGTTTTTGAGATGCGCGCCCACAGCGAGAATGATTGGGGCAGGAGCGGCCAGAGGAACGGGCAGAGGGGCATAGCCACGCGCTCGCCGCAGCAAGCGTGGCTCACCTTCAAGAATCCAGGTCACGCTGTCGTCAACATGCCGCTCGATAGGGCGGTCATGGGTGAGGAAAGAGTCGGTGATGTGATGCAGGCGTTCCCCCGCCTCCTGTGCATCTGTACAGATCGGTTCATCGCTGAGATTGCCACTGGTAGCGACGACCGGAAAATCTACTGCGCCTAACAGCAGATGATGGAGGGGTGTGTAGGGGAGCATGACGCCCAGAGTGGGGTTGCCGGGTGCGATATTATCGGCGATGGGGGCATCAGGTCGTCGTTTCAGCAAGACGATGGGGGATTGTGCCGATGTCAGAAGGGTTTCCGCTTTGGCAGGGATTTCCACCAATGTTCGCGCCTGTTCCAGGTTTCGAGCCATGATCGCCAATGGTTTATGGGGCCGAGGTTTTCGCTCCCGCAACAAGGCGATGGCGTCACAATTGCGCGCATCGGCCATAAGGTGGAATCCACCCAATCCCTTGACGGCAACGATCTGACCGGTGCGCAGGGCGTTCACAGCGTGAATGAGGGCGTCGTCAGACGTATTGGGCGTTGTGAGTTGCGTGCCCAACTGCTGGAAAGCAAGGGAAGGGCCACAGCGGGGGCAGGCGTTGGGCTGGGCATGGAAGCGGCGGTCAAGGGGGTTGTCATATTCGGCCTGGCATTCCGGGCACATGATAAACTTGTGCATCGTGGTGTTGGGCCGATCGTAGGGCAAAGCCTGGACGATGCTGAAGCGAGGTCCGCAGTTGGTGCAATTGGTAAAGGCATAGTGCGCTCGCCGATCACCTTCATCGAGGGTTTCGCTCAAGCAGTCGTCGCATGTGGCTACATCGGGCAGTATGAGAACGGTCTTGCTGCCCTGATCGACCGAGTGGCGGATCTCGAAACATTCGAACCCGAAAGGCTCCAACCACTCGGCATCGAGCGAATTAATGATCGAGAGGGGTGGTTTTTCCGCTGGCAGGCGCTTCATAAAGGTCTGCAGGTCGGGCTTCGCTCCCTCGACCTCGATGAATACCCCCCGACTGTCGTTGATCACCCAACCGCTGAGAGCCAGTTCCGCTGCCAGGCGATAGACAAATGGCCGGAAACCGACACCCTGTACAGCGCCATGGATTTCGAGGCGAAGGCGGCCTGGAGGTGGATACTTTATAGGCAATTCTGAATCGTGCCGATTAGCAGTTTCAGTCAATAGCCTACCACGCTGTTGGTATGTGTGTCGCGCCACATACCGCGCAGCGATTTGCGTTGTGTGGGTGGGGAACTGGTCAGATCATGTTCGATTTCAGGAGCGATATGCTCGATCAATCGTACTTTTTCGACGATAGAGAGCTGTTTTATCAGATCTAAGGTCGTTTCGAATGCTGAGGAATCTGCCATAACTAGATCGATTTGTGGACAGTACTGATGGAAACAAACGTCAAGGGAAAACACTTTCACCCAACCACATTATGCCATCGCTCGGCCAACCACTCAACCCAAACCTGTAACCCATCACCTGATTTACAGGATGTCACGAAGAGGTTTGCGCCATCATTAACCATATCCACCCCGCGCTGAAAATAATCCACATCAAATTCAAACACCTCAATCATGTCCGCTTTATTCAGCAAAACCACATCGGCAGCGGCGAACATGCCCGGATATTTGTAGGGCTTGTCATGCCCTTCCGGCACGCTGGCGACAACTACATTCAAATCCGTCCCCAATTTGAAATTCGCCGGACACACGAGATTGCCGACATTTTCGACAAATAGCAGATTGATATCCTCCATCGGTAAGCTGGAGAGTCCGGCCTTGATCATCAGAGCGTCCAGGTGGCAACCCCCACCGGTGTTGATCTGCACCACGGGAATTCCCTCCCCGCTAATGGTATCGGCATCAATGCTCGATGCTAGGTCTCCCTCGATCACGCCGGGACGGATGGTATCGGGCAGCAGGGCGCAGGTTGCGAGGATCGTGCTGGTCTTACCCGCCCCCGGTGAAGCCATGAGATTGAGGGCGAGGATGCCTTGCGAGTCAAACAGGTTTCGGTTTTCTAGCGCGACCTGATCGTTAGCGCTGAGGATGTCTTTTACAACGGGAATAGTGGGCATAGAATATTACTCGTATCGAACGCAACACATACTTAAGTGTGTGTTGCAGTCAGGTGTTGTTGTCTTGTGGAGGGAGGATCATGTGAGTCTGATGCATCAAGCTATCAATCGATTTCAATGCTTTCGACAAAAAACTCCTTGCCGCCCGTGACTTTCACCTGAGCACTGCCACAACTTTCGCACTCAGGTAAGACTGGGGGGATAACCTCGGCCTGATGACTGCATTCAGAACATGTTGCCAAAGCAGGTTTACGTTGAAAACGCAGCGTGGCGCCTTCGGCCAAGGTATCTTTGCTCAGAAAATCGAAATAGAATTGCACTGAGTCGTCGACGATGCTAGTCAGATCACCAATGACAAGATGGATATCAGTGATGCGCCTGGCATCGTTCGCTTCAGCGGCTTCGATGGCAACGTCGAGGATGCCTTGAGTTACAGGGAGTTCGTGCATGACTGAAAAACTGCGTAAAGATTGTTTATTGATTATCGCGGCGTGGTTCAGAATCAGCGTCCCACATCTTTACAAATTGATGTTCTGAGGATTGAAGATTCAAGATTAAGGACGATCTGCAGAAGAATCCTTAATCTTTAGTCTTTAATCTTTGGTTCTGTTCGCAATCGCAAACTTGGATTTGTAAAGATGCAAACTCGGTAGAATGAACCATGTCATTATTGCAAATTACTCAGGCCAAAGGTAGGACATAAATCATATCGCACGCGTAAGCTTCCTCCCATTTCTTGCCAATCGACTTGAGCGCTAACCTCTCCTCACCCGCCGCCAACGTACACACAACTCTTCACCACGGCGTACATCAAGGCTCTCGACCACACTGATGCCAAAGCGGAGTGCAAAATGTTTCACATGGCGTCTGAAAAAGCGATCCGAGCGCTGAGCCGGCATGGGCACAATCGACCCTGTCTCCAATGCTGTACGCAGGTCAAAAGCTGTTTTTCCAGGAAAAACCGTATACGACGAGCCGATCGTGTTCAATACATGTGCATCTGAATTTCCAATACCGGGCAAACCCGACCTCCATCGTAATCGCTGTGCAGCCTCATTGTAGCGCACGTGCAGGGTGGAACCATTTTCTGCCTCGATGCCGGCCAACAGTCCCGGATATCGTTCTACGATATTTTCAAGTTTCCGGCGACCGATACTGGCAAACAGCAATGCTGTAGGGTGTGCTGCAAAGGGTAAACCGCCGAAAAGGCGAACCCGTTCAGCTGTGTCGGTATAAGACATGCCCGCACTGACTGGGGTCTCCAGGTAGAGTGCCAGCAAATGACCTTCCGTAGTCGAAATCTCCATACCGGGCACGACTTCAACCCGAAAGCGGTCCGCCAGTTTTTGAGCCTCTAATGCACCTTCTAGAGTGTCGTGATCTGCAATAGCGATGACATCAAGGTCCGTATTTACTGAAGCGTGATATAAGATCGCATCGACAGTTGCCGTGCCGTCGCTGTGGACTGAGTGGATGTGTAGGTCTGCGGTGCCCATGATCAGAATATATTGTAATGTTATTGTCAGGAAAGCGTAGGAGAGACGTATTGCAAGAGTACGTCATGATCTGGTATCATAAGGGTGCTTGATGTACTTGTCTAACTCATTAATCGATTATGAAGCATTTGCGCAAGAGAATACTTCTCATTGTGGTCGGGCTGGTATTTACCACGGCCGCGCCAATGGTCGTCTGGGCCGACGGCCCTAAACCTCCGCGCAGTCCGTTCACGGCGCCGGCAACACCAACGCCCGCAGCGCTGCGCGACGCGGGCAATGGTGTGATTGATAACACCCAAGCAAAGCTTGAAACCCCGGCGCCAGTTGAAGCTCAATCGCTGGATAGCTCCCTGCCGGAACACTTTGAACCGGAACCCGGTGGTTCTAGCGTACAGGTATTTCTACCCTTCGTAGGCAATAGTCACCTATTGGTGTCTGTGACAGAGGTTGCTCCTCAAGAATCAGAAATACCTGAAGTCATCACAGTAGCCGCTCAATCCCCAATCGCGATAGAAGAAGATCCTCGGCACGCCAGTTTTGAATATCTTTTGCGGGAAGGGGACACATTGAGTGACCTGGCAATTGATTTTGGACGGGATCAGCTCACAATGTCGTGTGCCCGCAGCCCAGAAGGCGTACCGGTGCAGAAGCTTGAGACAGGGGACACGATTGTTGTCCCAGACCTGGTCGATTTGTGCCACCGAGTCAAAAAAGGTGAAACACTCGACAAAATCGCAATCTGGTATGGTATTACAGCCGAACAGTTATTGGCCTCTCCTCAGAATCAGTCTGTCACGGAGGATTCTCTCAAGGCCGGGCTATATTTGCTGATCCCTGATGCACGCAGTCGCTATCGCGATCCGATTGTGGCCGAGTTGGTGCGAGGCCTGGGTGATAATTGGCGTTATGGTGATGGCCAATTTATCTGGCCTATCGAGCGTAGTAGAACCTGGGTAACACAGGGATTCAAACATGGCAAACATATGGCCGTTGATCTGGCAACCTGGTCGGGCACCAAGATCCTCGCCGCGGATACTGGCAAAGTACTCAAGGCCGGCTGGAGCGACAACGGCTATGGTTATCGCGTCGCCGTCGACCATGGGATCGACTATGTAACACTTTACGCACACCTAAGCGAGTATTACGTGAAATCTGGGGATATCGTCAAGAAGGGTGATGCTATCGGCGCCGTAGGATCCACAGGAAATTCGACCGGGCCACACCTGCATTTCGAAATCCGAGATTACGGCTATTTGATTGATCCGCTGCTGGTATTACCTGAGGATGTAGAACCGCTATCTCGAATACCAGCAGAGCCTAATCAGGAGTAAGTTGCAATCTGTACAGGGGATCGGATTGTTCAACTTTGTGGCGAGAGAAGGCCATAGGGATAGACTCGCCTTCCAACCAGATGTGCAACAGGTTGTCATAGAAGCGCTGGCCGGGAAGTCCTGATTGACCGGGGCATGCAACAAAGGTAGAGCGATCCCAATTCGCCAGATCGATGACCATGCGATAGGTTGGGGCAACGGTTACAGTACGGATGGGGAAAGCATATTCCCAGTGTTGGCTGTTAATCGTTTGGGCGCTTCCCGATACTGGAAAGGGCCCTCGATTCAATAACCCACGCAGGGGCTTGAGCACCCCCAGCGGGTGTTGCCAAGAAATCTGATGCAAACGTCCCCACTGCCATCTACGGGCGTCGTCGCTGATTTCCTGTTTCAGAGTCTGTACCGCGCGCTTGAGTGCTTCAGTGAGTAGCGCTTCACGATTGCGCTGTTTACCTGTGCTACCCTCGCCAAACCACCAACTTTCCTCTTTTTCCAGCAATTCGGTGAGTTTGACCACTGCTTGGTACTCAAAGGGGCCGCCTTCAAGCTCCTTGAAATGTGCTATACCCAGGTAGTCATTGGCGTTGGCTCCTAGCTTATCAGAAAACACAAGTTGCAGCAGGTGGTACAGCGCCATCTCGAATACAAGCGCCGCTGTACTATCGCTGTCCATACGGTAGTTCCATTCCAACAGCGCTTGTTGAGCTCGCCGTTCCCACGGATCTTGCGGATCGATCAGTGTAAAGTAAGGGGCGATAATGCGGCCCAAATAGTTATAAGTATCGAGCTGCATGGTCTGAAAGTCCCGCAGAGAATGGCGTGGTCGTCGATCCAGTAACTCGGCAATACGCCGGGCGCGATAGCCAGGATAATGGTCAAGACCCCACCAATGGCTGTAATCATCACCGACTATGCGGTTGTTGGAACTCAGGAATTGACCCGATTCGGGATTGAGTCCCTGTGGTAATTCTTCCAGGGGAATGAAGTCTGTCCATTCATGAGTACCGGTGTAGCCCGGGCTTGGTACCAGGCCATTTCCTTGTGCGCGGATCGGCACGCGTCCGACGGCAATAAAACCAATATCATTCTCTTTATCCGCGTAGACCAGGCTCAGCGCTGGAGTCACCAATTCGGCAGCAGCCTGTCGGAAGGACTGCCAATCATGGGCTAGCGCCAGGGCAGAGAGAGCGTTAGCATTACACCCTGGTTCAGCACCCGCCCAACGTATGGCAAGTGGTGGATAGTTCGATTCCCGCTCACTCAACAGATCGGTAAGCAGAGGGCCATGGCGTGTGATCGTCACACGTTGGATAACAGGTTCATCTTGCCCCCTGACATAGATTTTTTCTTCCAGCGTCTCGGCCTGTTCCCAATGTTCTCCATATCGAAACGAATCAGGTCTTTGAGGATGGCGCTGTTCGACATAGACATCAGCCGTGTCTGGAAATGCAGCCGTCGCTCCCCAGGCAATGTGTTGGTTGTGTCCAAGTACGACGCTGGGATTTCCGGTCATACTGGCGCCGACCATGCGTATTCGCTCATCCTTAGTTTCCAGGTGGGCGAGATACCAGATGTTCGGTATCGTCACTGATAAATGGGGATCATTGGCAAGGAGAGGTTTGCCGCTGATGGTTTTGGAACCGTTGATCACCCAGTTATTACTGCCCTGGCCTGGCGGTCTCAGCCCAATATAGTCCTGCATAGAGTTGTAAGCCTGTAACAGCTTGCGACTTAGTTCATCCGTTAGTTCGCCGGGTAAAACGATGGGGTTTTCTTTGTCGTAATCGGGTATGAGTTCGGCCGCACGCTCCGCTCCCAAACGGGTGAACAAGCCTACGCGGGCGATCTCTTCCCGCCAATTTACTGTTAGCGCCCAACCAAACAACGATGTGATACTCAAACTATCGGTCAATGTCCAGGGTTCTGGTTTGATGCCAAGCAAGGTGAACTCGAGGGGCAAGCGGTTCTTATACTTAATGATATAACTGTTTACGCCCTCAGTATAGTGCTCCAGCAACAGGCGAGCCTCGGGCGCTAGGTGCTGTTCCTGTTGTACGGCGATGCGACGAAAACCGATGATACGCGAGAATCGATCCAGTTGCATGCCTTCCTCTCCCACACTTTCGCTCATGCGCCCGGCTGCTACACGACGTAGCTGTTCCATTTGCCAGAGCCGATCCTGAGCATGCACAAACCCTTGGGCAAACCACAAATCATGTTCGGTCTCAGCGTAGATGTGGGGAACCCCCCAGCGATCACGCAGCACCTCGACAGCCGCATCCAGGCCAGATACGTGCAATTTCCCTTCGATGCGAGGGTGGGGTCTATATACAAGCGCCCAGATAATTAGAAGCAGGGAAGCTGCTCCCAGGATTAACAAGATGCTTAGGATGGTAGCCAGTGTCGTGGTCATAATGGGCAGTCTAGCAATGGGATGACATCTGGTCAACTATCGAGGTTTCGGACATAAAGCAATTTGCACGTATCTGATCTTAGTTGATAGTCGTTCGGCTTTCGGGGGCGCGCGTTGTATAATCTTCGGCATCTTGTTTTGCTTAAACTATTTGATATCCAAAAGGACACGAGTTCGAAATCAATCGGACATCGAGCGGAATAAGGACACCCGATTCAATCGTCGGTCTCTTACACTGATAGGTTGGCCACTGACGGTTGTATGTATTTTTGGTTTCTTGTTCTCCCTCGATCCTACCATGCTTCAGGCCGCCCCCTTCCAATCGCCAATACTAGAACTTACCGTTCATCAGCCCCTGATCATACTAAATGAGGCTGAAGTTGTATCGCAACCGGCGCGATTCGAAGCGAATGGCATTCCAATTGCAGGACTCATTGGCTTGCTAATCATTTTATTGGTCTCCGCGATAATGTACTCGGCCAGTCGACGCCGTACTTAACCATGCAATCGACTCGTTACCCCCACCCCAAAAAATCCAGCCGGCTTGTACTCATCGGATTGTCAGTGGCGACTATTGCACTGACACTGTGGATATCCAATTTCCCACCTTCTGAAATAGGGGCATTTTGGCAGCATTCTGTTCCGTCGACTCCGACAGATACACCCATACCTACAGACACGCCGATACCTACCGATACACCTGATATCCCCACAGAGACGCCCTTACCACCAACTAACACCCCAATCGTCATTGTTCCCACCAACACGCCGATCGTCATTCTGCCAACGGCGACGGCTGTGCCTCCTCTGCTCACGGCCACACCAACATTACCTGCCGCGATCTTGGTTGTCACAGCGACACCTACCATTTTTTTGCCGTCTGATATTCTGTCCGATACCGATGTCTTGATCATCGTAAATCCCGACATCCCGGAGCAAGAAGCTCCGGTCGATAATTCAGGTTCACTTATCGTTCTGATCGACACCTTCGTACTTTATAGTGCTTACTTCCTGTTGGGTTGTGGCCTCATCCTCTTTGTCATACTGGCCGTAGGGCTTTATTACTTCCATAGACGTTCAACTGCGCTAACATCAAGGGATGATCCCCCGCAGTCGCCGCTCTAACTCAGGTGTATGGCCCGACTGACATCGCGTTATCGGCTGCTACTAATACTGTTGCTCTTGCTCGCATGGGCATGGCGGCTACATGGTTTGGATACCCAATCGCTGTGGCGGGATGAAGTCGATACCTTACGTTTTGCAACACGACCCCTGACCCAGGTTTTGGCCAATTTCACGCGCCCGGGCGAGAATGGACCTCTCTATTTTCTGTTGTTGCGCCCGTGGCTCATGGCCAGCGGTCACAGCGAATTTGCACTCCGTTTTCCTAGTGCCTTGACCGGTGTGTTGGCGCTGCCCTTGATTTTCGTGTGGGGGCGGCGACTCTTTTTACCTGTTGTTGGTCTGGTAGCCGCCCTAATGCTCGCGGTCAATCCTTACCATGTTTGGTATAGTCAAGAAGCAAAAATGTACTCTTTGGTGGTGGTGGTCGTTATGCTGGCCTTGTGGGCTTTCGTCAGGGCGGTCGAGCTAGGAAAATTCTGGCGTTGGCTGCTGTGGTTTGTTTTCACGACAATGTGTTTCTATATACATGTGTTGGCGGTGCTGGTCATTCCCCTACAGATCATTTGGCTGTTGCTTTTACCTCGATGGCGCCGGC
>PIVW01000511.1 GCA_003353825.1 Chloroflexota bacterium | reverse complement strand
GAACTCTGGAAAACTTTTTTGAGCTATTTTTTGCCCCCGTATACACAGGTGCGAACGGGCAAAACCCCCCTGTATATGAGGGTGCGAACAGCCGTTTTAGACTTTTCCAGAGTTTTCAGTACACAATTAATCGTAGTGGTGAACTGACCGCAAGCCCATCATGTAGACAAGGGTTCTTGCGGTCAGTTCACCAGAGTAGCGGCAGCCCTAACACTTTTGGTATCTTCTCAATAACTTGGGGGAACTAACCCGTCCACGAAGGTGGACATTCGGCGTAGGTTCATAGAACCCCGCCCCCAGAGCCCGAATTCATTCGGCGAGTGCCCCGGAATATCGAGAAGATACCACTTTTGTAGGCGCCTGCCTTCATATCCTCTAGGATGTGGCGTCTGCATCTGGTTGTTCGGGATGTTAGATAGGCGGCATCATTGCCCTATCTTCAAGGTTTCTCACGGGGATGGCTCCTCTTGAATCAAGCTGGCCGATCACGATCCAACCACTTGAAGAAGATCAGCGGCCGTCACAATCCCCACCGGTTGCTCTGCCTCAACCACCAGAAGCACCTGCGCTTCTGTGTCTGCCATAAGATCGTATAGTTCGTTGAGCGACATATCGGGGGGTATGGCCCATGGTGGTGGTTGGGTAACAGAGATCAACGGTGAGGCAGGGCCAAGCGTTTGCAAACCGATCGCGATTTGCTCGGGAGTCACCACGCCCTCGAAGCGTGCGCCGTCCATGACTGCATAGAGCGGTTGCTGGTTACTCATGAAGACGGGCGCTATCCTGCCCAGCAGATCAAGAGGGTGCAACTTCATCACAGGGTGCATGATTTCTCGCACCGTCAGCTTCGCCATAATCGCTTGCTTTTGCACCATGTCGTTTTCGGCGCCGGCCCCAACGAAAATAAAAATACCGATGATAGCCAATCCGATATTGAGGGTGGCGATACCGAACAAAACAAAACCACTCGCTGCGATCCTGCCCACCCATGTGGCAACACTTGTTGCGCTCTCGAAGGATACAACATAACCTAGCAGTGCTCGCAATACCCGCCCGCCATCCATGGGAAAAGCGGGGATCAGATTGAACAAGGCCAGGAAGATATTCATCCGAACCAAATCGACCATCAAATCCAGGCTAAGTGCCAAAAAAGAACCCCCAGAGAGGGGCAAACCCTCCGACGTGGAGGATGAACGTAACAAAAGAAGCAAGCCCAGGGCAGTGGCAGTGACAAGATTTACCAGAGGGCCTGCCAGAGCGATGACTAATTCTTGGGTAGGTTTCTTCGGAAAACTGGTCAGTCTCGCCAAACCGCCGATGGGCAGCAGAAGGATCTCTCTAACCGTGATGTTGTAATACTGGGCGGCCACTGCGTGGCCGAACTCGTGTAAGACCACGCAGGCAAAAAGGAGCAATATGAAGACAACAGCGCGTAGAGCGCCCGTCGCCGAGTTCGCCGTGGCCGCATACAAAACAGGCAGAAGAAGAAAACTCCAGTGTATCCTCAGCGGTATGTTGCGAACAACGGCAATCTGCCAGCTTCTATCCATAATTTCTTTGTCGTAATTACCAAGTGTGCCAGCAAAAACTCGCTGCTTAGAAGTTGAATCGAATGTAACCTGTCCATGTAGATCACCATCAAAGCATAGCATAGAGTTGTTACATGTCGAAGCGCGCAGGCAGCGTATTGCAGAAGCGGTTGACCGGACTACAGTCCAGGAAACATGTCTCAAGTATCTCTCTTGTCTCACTTATTTATCGATGAACATAGCTGTCACATGTGCAAGCGTTGCCTTGTATCAAAAGCTTGTAAGGGCATGGCCATCATACATTTTGGCTCTGATGAGACGCCGATGATCGATATGGCAAGCTGTCAGCACTGCTACGTTTGTATCGATGCCTGCCCCTTCGAGGCGGTACAGAGAGGGTAACCCGGAGGTGTTAGATGGGGATACATGACTGAGATGCGGGATGCAACCTGGGTGCATGGTGTGCAAATAGTGCAGTGTTTACATCTTATTGCATCAAATATTGCCAAGTATGATATAGATCATACCAATCCGTGCAGTGATCTGCTATTATAGTAGATAAAAAGTGAATTTCAGCACAACTAACGAGCAAATGACATGGCAGATTTACTGACGACTAAACAACTACAAGAGATATTGCAAGTAGACAGGACCACCATCTACCGCATGGCCGACAGCGGTCGCCTACCCGGCATCAAAGTGGGCAATCAGTGGCGCTTCCCTCGCCAACAGATCGAAGTGTGGCTGCAAAGCCAAAGCGCAACCATGCCCATTCAGATAGAAGAACCACAGAATAACAGTCATGCTATAGCCGGCCCTGTCCCCGAAATCAGGCAGATATTTCCCTTGGAATGCGTTCAACTAATACAGGACAGCTTTGCCGACCTGCTGAACGTTATGATCCTGGTCACCGATCTGGAGGGCAACCTCATCACCGCTCCTAGCAATGCTTGCGGCTTATTTCTGTCAACCGAGAGCTCGCCAGTCGCCCAAAAACGTTGCCCGGAACTCTGGTTGAAACTCGCCCACGATCCTGCGCTCACCCCCCGCTTTCAGCCCAGTCACTTGGGCTTGCTCTGCGCCAGAGGTTTGATCCGGGTAGGGAGTGAAATCAAGGCCATGCTGGTCGTCGGTGGAATCGCCCCACAAAAGTGGCCGCCTAGCGACCAGCAGATCCAAGATATTGCAGAGGATTTGAATGTGGATCGCGCGCTCGTCCGTGCACATATCCACCGGGTCCACCACCTTAGCACAGAAGAACAAGCCAGGGTCTTACCTTTTGTGCAGCGAATCGCCGACATCTTCGCTCATATCGCCAACGAACGTATGGAACTATTCGGCCGCTTGCAGCGTATCGCCGCTATTACACAAATGTAACCATTGCCACCTCTTTGACCATCAAAAAGGTGCAGCCATTCAAATACCACTGGCCCATAAGGTCCAACCCAAAAAAAGAACATAGCCCATGAAACGCATTGTCATCCTCGGCGCCGGAACAGCCGGCACCATTGTCGCAAACAAACTCAGACACGAACTCGATCGCGAAGACTGGAAGATCATCACCATCGATCAGTCTGAAGTTCACTACTACCAACCCGGTTTTCTCTTCATTCCCTTCGGTATCTATAGTGGAAATGATGTAAAACGTCCTCGCCGCGACTATCTGCCCCGGGGCATCGAGATCATCATCTCAGAAATTGAAGTGGTCGATACCGAGAACAATCGGGTTCAGATCAAAAAAGAGAACAAAACCATCCCCTACGACTATCTCATCGTCACCACAGGCTCCCGCATTATGCCCGATGAAACACCGGGGCTGACCGAGCATGAATGGGGTAAATCGATCTTCGATTTTTACACTCCCGAGGGTGCTAGCGCATTGCACAAACACTTGCGCTCCTGGGAAGGCGGGCGCCTGGTTCTTAATGTTGCCGAGATGCCCATCAAATGCCCGGTCGCTCCTCTCGAATTTCTCTTCCTTGCCGATTGGTTTTTCCACGAGCAGGGCATTCGTGACCGAGTGGAACTGACCTTAGCAACCCCGTTGCCCGGTGCATTCACTAAACCCAGGGCCGCCAGCCTGCTTGGCAATATCCTAGAAGAGAAAAACATCAGCGTCGAACCCGAGTTCATGATTATGGAGGTTGATCCCGACGCCAAAAAGATCATCTCCTACGATGAACGCGAGATCGACTTCGACCTGCTTGTTTCCGTGCCGGTCAATATGGGAGACCCCGTCATCGAACGCTCGGACATGGGCGACGAACTGAACTTCGTGCCCACCGAAAAACATACTCTGAAAGCCAAAAACCACGACAACGTCTTTGTATACTTCACAAGGTCACAAATTGAACTTTTTCGACCTCATCAAAGGTTTGAAAATTTAAGGTTAGTAAGGAATCGAGAGCTTCTTTGTGGGTATCGTGAGTGTGGTCCAAACAATCAG
>PIVW01001178.1 GCA_003353825.1 Chloroflexota bacterium | reverse complement strand
TCATTATGGGCGCGGTAGACCGGATCCTGCCGTAAAATTTCATTGAGTTTCCGCAAATTCCAGAACGGTACCTTCGGCTGGATATGATGGGCGAGATGATAGAACTCACAATGATTCCCAGTCAGCATCCGTTCGATCCAATGGCTGTTTCGGTTCCGGGACATATGGATATCCAGGCCGGCATTCATCAGCGGCGCGTGCTCGGCAAGTTCAATATACCAGCCGATAATCTGGAAGGTAGTGAGGAAAGGAACAACCCAGTAAATCAGAAACTCCCACCCGAAACCAGCATAAATGATGCCTGAGACAAGCAGAGCCCAGAAGATACAAAATCGCACCAGTTCGCTCCTCCCAGCCGCGCTTTTTAAGATAAGCAAACGGTCCTTGAGCAGATAGGCAAGATAGTCGTGTATGCGCAGCAGGAGCAAAGGACGCACAAGGATGTTCCAAGTGTAACGCGATTGCGGGCTCCTGACATACACGCCCATATCCAACATATATCTGTAATCGTTGTCAATTTCCCTGTCGCCGAACCGGCCGTGATGGTTCTTCACGTGGGATGTGTGATAGGCATGAAACAGCACACCGATCAGATAACCGCTGCAAAAGGTTCCGAGCAGGTCGTTCAGAACGCGGTTCCGCGCCAGCACCCGGTGCGAAGCCTCATGCGTTAAGGTCGCCAGAGCGCGCTGGCGGGATCCGATAATCACGAGTGCAAACGGATAGGCGATCCATCCAAACCAGACGCAAGCCGCAATCGCCAAGCCAATAACGATGTAGTCCGACAACAGGGCCAAAGGACCGTGATAGTTGTCCAGACCGCGAATATCGCGCACCTGCTTCAAAATGTCCGGTGCAAAATTATGCCGGCACACCTGTCCGCCACTTGCCAATTGCACTACCCCCATTGAGCATTCTCTCCCCGCAACTCCCGTACTTTATTCCCCAACTCCAAAGTATATGCATACCA
>PIVW01001177.1 GCA_003353825.1 Chloroflexota bacterium | reverse complement strand
AACAGGGCAAATATCGAACAAAAATAGGGATGAATGCCTTGAAAACGATCAGTTTTTGACACTTTCTCTCCACCAAATTGTCTGTTTTGGTGCCGTAACGAAATTGGCGAAGGTATTATTGTAAGGTCTTCATTGTTTGAGCGAACTCTTGTGGAGACCACGTGCGGCCGGGCCCTCCCACGAAGATCGTGTCCCCGACCACGATGCGATGGTCAAGCCGGAAACAGATCATACCAGGCGTATGGCCAGGTGTGTGGATGCAATTTACTTGCGCATTACCAATTGTTATGACGTCACCATCGGCCAGGGCATGGTCGAACGTCACGCCAAATCTCTCCTTTTCGGCAGGATTCAGGTAGATGGGTGCGCCGGTTGCTGCTTTGACCTCCGCCAGAGCACCAACATGGTCGGCATGCGCGTGCGTCAGCAGGATCTTGTCCACCTGGGTGCCATCCGTCATCGCCAGAATCGTATCCGCATCATCACCGGGATCGACAATAGCACTGATCTGAGTTTCATCACAGAGGATGGCATACGTGTTCATGGACCAGGGGCCTACTTGCTGGGATAGTAGCTGAGTTGTCATACTAAAGACCTGATTTTGAGAGTGTCAAAAATGCGGACTAGTTCTGAGGTAACGACACAGGTGTCATTGCGAGTACAAAACGGCATAAGAAAGAAGGCAGTTTGTAGTAAGCGCTTTAGCGCTTTTACGCACCTGTTACGACGATCAATCGCCTACTACTAACCGCACAGCTACTTGTGCCACAATGAACTAGGAGCGTTCTTTGGTATCTTCTCAATATTCCGGGGTACTCGCCGAATGAATTCGGGCTCTGGGGGCGGGGTTCTATGAACCTACGCCGAACGTCCACCTTGTATGATGGGAGAATAGTCAATTTGGTAGGATAATGACAGAGATAAACGACACGGCAGACCGATTCCACCATGGTTTCAAGACCGTCACGAAGCA
>PIVW01001176.1 GCA_003353825.1 Chloroflexota bacterium | reverse complement strand
CGCATAGTTCTGCACATCTTCCTTACGGCAATTTTCGTATACATGCTGTATATCATGAGGGGGAAAAAACGCCATATTATGTTAAATGTGCTGCCGGCGATCGTCCTGCTTGTTTCGATATGGTCGCAGCATGTCTATCCTAACCAATGGGTTTTGGCCTTCGGCATGATCGCCGGCGTTCTGCTTATCGGATTGGTCATCGCAAATTTCCTGGCGATTATGCTCCAATCAGACGAGGTCACACCCGCAGTCATCTATGCGGCGCTACTATCGTATCTGCTGGCAGCACTCATGTGGGCATTTTTGTACACGTTTTTGGAGCTAGTCGATCCGACATCGTTTAATATCGACCTGAGCCAGCCAGAGGATTATTTGTCGGAATTTCAGTACTACAGTTTTGTAACAATTACCACCTTGGGCTACGGCGACATTACGCCGGTGACTCGTGTGGCAAAGTCGTTTTCAGTGCTTGAAGCCGTTGTCGGCCAGCTTTATGTGGTTGTCGTGATTGCCTGGCTGGTGGGGAATTACGTTCGACAAAGGCGAGTTAGTTAAAAGAGGATTCAGTAACGGATTCAGGGTTCAAGTGTTGGAGTGCCTTGGGAATGGATATGACCTCATTCAATAAATGCTCTGGACTTCTTTGTGGCTTTGTGCCGGTAATGCTCTGTGGCTGCGTCTCCACGCCTGCTGTTGATGAGGGACTTCCTAAGCGCTATTCAGTGAAGGATCAGGCTGTTTACTATAGGCTTGGCCACGATGCGTGGTATAGGGTCATTGGCTATGGCGAGATAGAGGTCTCGGTATTTGATACGGCATTTAGTTTTTCAGACATATGGCAGCAGAAAGACGAGGCGCCGGAGCACATCCTGGTGCCACCGACGGGCTTGATCGTGCGCGAGTCGACCGACTTCATTGCGGTCGACGACCCGTTTATCTCCACGGCGCTGCAGTTCATCGCCGCCAACAGCCACC
>PIVW01001175.1 GCA_003353825.1 Chloroflexota bacterium | reverse complement strand
CTGGATGGTCCCAAGCTGCTGCTTGACTACCTGCGTACCTACTTTGTTAATCAGGATATCCCTCTGCCCAAGCGTTTCTTTGCCGAGCGGCTGCAACAGGGCGAGTGCGTGGTGCTGCTGGATGGGGTGGACGAGGTGGCTAATCCGGAAACTCGGCAGCGCATTGCCCGTATCATCGAACGTTTCACTATTGCTTACCCCCAAAACCGCTATGTGGTCACCAGTCGGTTGGTGGGTTACACTGGTCCGGCCCGCCTGGGCGAAGATTACAGTCTGACCCGGGTGAGGGATTTTACTCAGGCTGACATTACTCGCTTTGTAACTCATTGGAACCTGGCGGTGGAGGTGGCGCTGGCTGGTGACGACAACCGGGAGGTGCGCCGGATGGCCGAGCAACATAGCAACACCTTGCTGAAAGCCATTAAACGTAATGAGCGTATCCGGGAACTGGCGGTTAATCCGCTGCTACTGACGGTGATTGCTCTGGTGCAGCGTTACCGGGCTCAGTTGCCGAAGCGCCGGACCGAGTTGTACGAGGAAGCCATTGAAGTGTTGTTGGGTCTGTGGGACGTGGCCAAGGGTTTGTCTGAAACGGTTACCCTGGGTGGGCGTGAATTGGACGCTGGCGACCGTCGCAGTATGTTAGAGCCAGTGGCTCTGTGGATGATGGAGCAGCAGATACGTGAGATTGAGGTAGATGACCTGCACCGGCAATTGGGCCAGCCCTTTCTGGCGATGACTGGCGACCAGCGTGAAGCGGATAAAGCGGTAAATGGTTTTGTGAGCCTCATCAATGAGCGCAGCGGCCTGCTGACCGAACGAGGGCAGGGGATATACAGTTTCAGCCATCTCACCTTTCAGGAACACCTGGCGGCTCGAGCCGTGGCTGACCGGGATGATTACCTGGAATACAGTTTGGCCCGGTTGGATGATAGCTGGTGGCGGGAGGTGATTTTGCTTGAGGCTGGTTATTTG
>PIVW01001174.1 GCA_003353825.1 Chloroflexota bacterium | reverse complement strand
GCTATGCCAACCACGTCGTGGTCCATCATGGGATGACGCCGGGGGAAGATGGAGACGTGATTCGTGCGGATGCTGAGGATGCTGCGCTGCCAACCATGATGACCGATCATCGGCGAGGTCAACGGAGATATAAAGTTCAGCATGACCCGAGCAAAACCCCTATAAAAGACGAAAGGCAAAGAAATGCAGGATGCGAAGGACAATCATGTCACACTGTGGGGACGGTAGGCTTTTTTAAATCGGGGCCGGGTGATGCGGGTCTCGATCCGCCGTTCAGAACGTCACGATGACCACGCCCCGACCACGCATGATGTCTTGCCGTGTATGCATGCGGGCACCGTAGTGGCGAGAGCAAGCATGGATTTAGCAGACCAGGGGGCATCAAAGGGGAGGGGGTCCAGATCCCTGCCCTTTTTTGCGGGTGTCCTAATATTGGGGTCGTGTAAAATTGGCGCTGGGCCTTTCTTTCTTTGGTCCTCGGTGTAGCCTATATGTTCACTCGTCTCGCAGCCATGTGCTCCCTTTTCTGAGGTGGCCCCCTGCCCTCAAAAATCGTAGGTGCGTGCCAGCAGACGAAATCACCACAAATGGCGATGCTGCCGGTGACGAGCCCAACTTCCAGCATGTCCTGTTAGAAAGACGGCCTACGATTGGCTACTGTTATGCATTGCGTAATGTGATTGGATAGTGACAACAATGACCGTATTTTCCCTCTTCCTTTCCGTATTTTCCCTCTTTCTATTTCCGGTTCCTCCGTATTTTCCCCCTTACTCCCGTATTTTCCCTCTTTCAATTTTCGCTCCCTCTATCATCCCACCGGCGCGCCGTATCCCACAGTGACAGAAACACCGTATCCGGGACAAATGTGGTCTATGTATAGGATAACCGCACATATAACCATCGGTCAACCACGCTTCTTACCGCGACACTCTACTGTAACACAACTTTGAGAAATCTATCATATCCTGCTAGAGG
>PIVW01001173.1 GCA_003353825.1 Chloroflexota bacterium | reverse complement strand
ATCTAACAATTTGCATGACAACCATGTTCGCAGACCGTCCGTAAAAATATTCAAACGTATTATAGAATTAAAGGTCCGGTTTGATATTATACTTCCACTCACCGACGAGGGGAAAATTACATGCGCGACATGTCATAATCCACACGGTGATGATTGCATGGTGTCAATGCCTGAGATCATTGCTCATGGCACAGTGACAAGACGCACAGTCGAATCACTGATGGTTACGATGTGCTCAACTAAATCGCATCGCATTGGCACTGAGCTCAAAACTCGTATCCAATGTCCGGATGGTTGGAAGATTGTCGGCGCTGACTTTGACGGCCAAGAGTTGCAAATTGCTTCTATCTATGCTGATGCATGGGAAGGCGGGTTTGTTGGCGCATCTCCGATGTCCCACACCGTCCTCTCTGGTTCCAAAGAGAAAGGCACGGATGCTCACACGGCCCTGGCAAAGGCGGTTAACATTGACCGTGATACCGCCAAAGGCGTCGGATTCGCCATGTTGTATGGCGCAGGTGTTCGGACCATTGGCAACACGATTAAGAAGAAATTCAAAGATCGTAAGCCAAACGAACTTCGCAACTATGCCTCTCAGGCCTTGGCCTTTAAGAAAGGTCGTAAGAACCCTGATGGCGTGTACGAGGGCGGCTCCGACTCTGGCTGCTATAACTATATGGAAAAGATCGCACTGCAGTCCAGGATCCCTACACTCCCCGGTCTGGGGACCAAAATCTCCACGGCTTTGCGGCCTGCTGCCGTTGGCAACGACTTCCACACTGGTCGCATCAACTGGACCATCCAAGCAAGTGGCGCTGAGATGCTTGCCATCTTACTGACTTCCACTCACTGGTTGGCGCGTAAGTTCAAAATCCCTGCTCAATTCATCCTCTCAATCCACGATGAAACATGGTTCATGGTTCCTGAGAAGTACGCCGAACACTTCTCAGTCGCATTCCAGATGGCTCACCTCTACTC
>PIVW01001172.1 GCA_003353825.1 Chloroflexota bacterium | reverse complement strand
CCATGCCTGATGTCGACATGACCGTCCACCACGATGGAACTCTTCCAGGCTGGGCCGAATAGGGCAGCCGCTGCCAGGGTGTTGCCACTCTCGGCATACCAGGGTCCAAAATGATCGGTGGTTTGATTGCCGTAAGCGTCTACGGTCGAGAGATGGACATACCAGGTGCCGGCGCCGCTGATGGAAGCGCTGTAGCTGGCGCCAGATACGGTCTCGCTGCCGCTGGGCAAGGTGTTGGTGAACTGATCGACGGCCACCCACACGTCAGCGGTGCCACTACCATCGAACGGTGAATCCCAGGTGAGAGTGACAGTGTCCGAGGCGCTGACATGGCTATTGGCCGCCGGGTTCACGCTCAGGAGTTCGATACGGGAGGGACCTAGATTATCCACGATCACAGAGGATGGCTGGACCATTTCGTTACCTGCAAGATCCGTCACTCGGATTCGCAGGGGGAAGGTCGCATAATCTTGTTCAATTGGCGCCGTCCAGAGATAGCTCCAATTGCCATTGACATCGACTGTCGCCAGGTCATAGCTGCGACCACCATCAACACTGATTTCGACCGCTGCCAAACCACTGTCGGTATCTGAGGCTGAACCGGAGAAGGTAGTCTGTGTGTCGATCACACCGGAGGGTAGAGTGAAGGAGAGTGCCGGGTACTGGGTATCGAGGATGAGGGTGGTGGTGGTCGAGTCAGCACTGCCGGTAGAGCCTTCAGAACGGCTGGCGCTAAGGGTGAGTGTATGGCTTTCATCTCCGTCCAACGTGATCGATTTACGCCACGATGTGGCCTGTGCGGATGTGTCTGCCAGTGTGGCCATTCCCTGAGATGTGCCATCAACCAGGATCTCTACCTGGCCATCGCCAGAGGTATCCTGGAAGTGGACGAAGCCTTCGAGAGTGACATTGCTGCTGTTGACAGCACTCCCGGGCGATGGAGTGGTCAGGGCTGCTTCGTTCTGAGTTGTCGCTACA
>PIVW01001171.1 GCA_003353825.1 Chloroflexota bacterium | reverse complement strand
CTGCTTCCCGGTACCGGTGGGCGCCAATGCCGGCCATACCTATGCTCGCTTCCGCCTCAGCCGGGCGGGTGGTTTACCAGCGGACGGACTGGCGCTTGATGGTGAGGTAGAAGATTACATCGTGCGTATCGGCGAAGATCTCGTTATCAAGTGGGCGCAATGGCCTGATCTGGACGTGACCGGCTATCATGCCCACGACGACAAATCCAATCCCAATTCCGATGTACACATTGCTGACGATTGGCAGTGTCAGGGTGGAGATGTCACCGACTTACATTGGTGGGGAAACTATGAATCTGACCCGGCCCTGAACTCCGGCTTCAGGTTGAGCATCTATGGAGATCTGAATGGAGCACCGGATCTGGGGTCAGGTCCATTCTGGACCGTCGATGCCCCCATAGGCGCGGGGTCAGGTCAGGTGCTTGAGACGCTATATGGCACCAACAGCGCCGGACAACTTATCTACCACTATCGCTATGATCTACTCGACCCGTTTGCACAGATACCCGGTAACATCTATTGGCTTGACATCATGGCGTTATCACAGCCTGGTGGAGGCCAGGTCATGTGGCGTTGGCAGGGCAACGACGATCCCCTCATCCTCTCTCAACCTGTGCAGTGGAGTCCGCCCCAACCGGCGGGTGGGTACATCGGGGCCCTCGATATCAATATGGCCTTTATCATCACCTCACAGCCAGGAGAGACTGAGTTCGATTTCGGCGATGCCCCAGATTCGGCGCCGTTCCCACGCTATCCCACCTTGCTGGCCAACAATGGCGCCCACCACCTGCTCATCCCTGGATTCTATCTGGGTAATAGCATCGACGTCGATACTGATGGGCAACCCACTTTCCAGGCAAGCGGCGACGACAACGATGGCAACGACGACGAAGATGGCATCACCTTTACGACACCTCTCTTTCCCGGGCAACCGGCCTGCGTGACCGCAACCCTGACAAACATAGCTTCAGCTTCAGCTGC
>PIVW01001170.1 GCA_003353825.1 Chloroflexota bacterium | reverse complement strand
GCGCCCACGGAGACGAGGGCGACTAAGGCGCCAATGATGAAGAGGCGAATTGCCAAGGGCCAGGTCATAATCCTTTGGTTGGCCGGACGTGGTTTGCGTTTCATCAATCCTTCGGTCGGGGTATCAAAAACGAAGTTAATGCCGATGGCACCCTGGATGAAGTAGTTGACGAATAAAATTTGCAGCGGGTTAAACAAGACCAACGTCACTCCAAAAGCGGCTGCGGCCAGAAAAGCCAATATAAAGGAGAAAAGACCGGCCATCTGGAAGCGAATGTACTTGAGCAAATTGTCGTAGATGGTTCGGCCATATTCGACAGCACCCACAATGGTGGCAAAGTTGTCATCGGTTAAGATCATAACAGCGGCGTCTTTGGAGACGTCAGTGCCCGTAATGCCCATGGCCACGCCGATATCAGCTTTTTTCAAAGCTGGGGCGTCATTAACGCCATCGCCGGTCATAGCTACGATTTTGTTTTGCTTTTGGAGTAAGGAGACCAACCGAATCTTGTCTTCGGGAGCGACACGAGCTATGACGCCGATATCATCAAGCTGCTCATTGACTTCCTCGTCGCTCATCTTGTTAAATTCGGCGCCAGTGAGGGCCTTGCCTTCAATGCCTAACTGTTTGGCGATGGCAGCGGCGGTGACAGCATGGTCACCAGTAATCATGCGCACCTGGATGCCGGCTGAGTGACATTCAGCGATGGCGTCTCTAGCCTCTGCTCGAGGGGGATCGACGATACCAACCATGGCTAAGAGGTTCAATTCGTTGATTTCGTTTAGAAGATCAGCGCTCGGGTCAAAGGTTGCCGGGTCAAAATCCCGTTCGGCCGTGGCCAGAACGCGCATGCCTTGTTTGGCAATTTCTTCATTGACTTCCTCGATCCGCGGCCGTCCGGTTTCATCCAAGAGTACTGCTAAGTCCTGCTCAGTTCGCACAGATGTGGCACGGGCCAATATCACATCAGGAGCACCTTTGA
>PIVW01000067.1 GCA_003353825.1 Chloroflexota bacterium | reverse complement strand
TCCATAGGCATTGCAGTCAAGGCAATGAAACTTTTGATCGTCTTTGTAATCTGTGCCGTTTTTGCTTATGTTGACACTGTTACACTTCGTACAATGATATGTGATAACATTCTGAATCACAATGGTACTCCGCTCGATTGCTTTTAACGCAGAATATCAATTGGAACATTTTCAGTCAATATGTAACCACTACCACTTCCTGTGAGGAAAGTATCTGAAATTATCGCCCCTGAACGTTTGCTACGCGATCGATGCCCATAACCAACAAGAATCCCAGCAGAGCGACCACAATAGCGATAAGGATTTCCATGTTGAAGGCGCCGGCGACAGTCAGCGGGGGCAAGATATTGATCTGTGAAAATGGCGCCAGTTCACCATGTCTGTCGGTCATGAACTCTACCGTCTCTTTCCAGGGCCACAATTTGCGCAAACTCCCCAGCATTAACCCCGTCAGAACGGCTATAGTGGCATCGTGATACCTCTTGAACAGCCATCCCAGCAGTTGCGCGAAGGTGATGAGGCCGACCGCTGCGCCCATGGCGAGAATGATCAGGCTGACAAAGTCACGGCTGTTCACGGCATTAAGTGCAAATTCGTATTTTCCAAGGATCACGAGGATAAAGGCGCCGGAGATGCCGGGCAAGATCATTGCACAACTGGCCAGCGCACCCGCCAGAAACAGAAACCACCAGGTGTCTGGCGTTTGGGCCGGTACCGCACCGACGATCAGGTAACCACATACAGTTCCGGCCAATAACCCAACCAGCAGGATGATCGACCACTTTTTGATGCGCTTGCCCACCGTGATCACAGAGGCCAATACCAGTCCGAAGAAAAAACTCCACAAATAGGTGGGTTGGTTTTCTAGAAACCACTCGATTCCCTGGGCCAGGGTGAGGAGCGCTAAAAAGATACCGGCAAACACCGCCAGCAAGAAGGGCCAGTTTAAGATATCGAGTGCTTTTCTGATATGCAGCCGTATGGCTGGGCGAACAAAATCAGGTCGACCAATGGCGCGAATACTAAAAATCAGTTCTTCGTAAATGCCGGTAATCAAGGCCATGGTACCGCCCGATACGCCGGGCACAACATCGGCACTGCCCATGGCAAACCCTCGCAAGGCAATGCCTACATAGTCTTTCAACGTGCGACTGGCGCGTTTTGCTGCAAGGTCTTCTGAGGGGCGTGTAGGTGATTCGACGCTGTTTTCCATGGCCTTCCAATGATATCGTAGTGGTGGGTAAAGGTAAGTATCCTGGCCTAAATTCTGCGGTATGGGGTCAGCCTGAATATGCCAATAAGTGTATTGGTCAAGCGCATGTTGCACATCGGCTGAGGAATGAACTTCCCCAGTGTCAGTCATTTTCGCGGTTGAAACCCCGTCATTCAGGGATGTCGGCTCCGAAAAAGGCGTGGGCCATTTGAGCAAAGTGTATCTGACCAATACAGAATATGCCAATAAGTGCTGTAAAATTTTTGTTCAGGTACTTACGACAGAGGAGATTACCACAGCTTGATTCGGGGTACTAACTAGAGACCCCATACCAGGAAGAGATGCGTGAGTCGTGGGCCAAACATGCCGTAGTGTGGGTGCAGTTCGATGTCATCACTGCAACTTGGACCGGTGACGATGGCGCTTAAAGCCAGGTCATGCAGTCGCCCATCTTCCTGCCATTGTTCTCGCCACGAGGCCAGGTCGCTGTAGATGCGGGAGACCGGCAAGATCACGAAATGGCGGATCGGAAGCAACGCCGGCAGCCAGGAATGGCCGGCTGAAGGCGCCAGTATCAACGAACCTGTGTCCGCCAACGCTGCGTCGGCGCTGGTCAGGCCCAGGAGGATGTTTGGGTTCAGAGAACGGCGGTCGGGGGTTGTTATTTCGATTCTAGCGTCGGCAAACGCTTCGCCCAAGCCAGAAACTGCAAGTTGGTCTGCATCCCATGACAACAACTCATTGATATCATGCTCTTGCAGATAAAGTAAGATGGCCAGACGGGCGCTGATCTCATTGACAAATTCGTCATAGGTGCCGCCCAAGGATGTCCAGGCTGCTAGAAAGCGTCGCACACGTTCATGCTCGCTCAGCGGCTCGGGCGTATCCTCTTTAATAGGTGCGCTCTGCTTCAGTCTGGCTATGGGCAGGGCGGTGTTCAACCTGTTTAAAATGCGTTCACGTGACATATCAATCAGAGTTCGTTCCTTGCCCTCGATGTGTGATGCGATTGAGTCGATTGACCACTCTCATGCCAAGCCTGAATAGGGTCGGTCTCTTCAATAGTCTCCGCCACATCCAGAAAAGGGTGCGCTCTTGCCATGATGCATGGCTAGGCGCCAAACGGTGGCGCTGTTCGTGTAAAAGCCTCGGCAAATCGATCTCTACCGGACAAACAGGCTTGCAAGCGCTACAGGCTGTGCTGAGGTACGGTTGCTGGTTGGCCAGGCCGGGGCGCAATAATAAGGGATTGAGCGCCGCCCCTCTGGGTCCACTATAGGGTGACTCGCCATAACCCTCACCGCCGATAAGGGGGTAGATTGGACAAACATTCAAGCAGGCTCCACAGCCGATACAGCGCAGTATCTCGCCATAGCCCTCAGCAAACATGTGGCTGCGTTTATTATCCATGATGATGAGATGGATCTCTCGCGGACCATCGACGCCGGGTGGGGTAGGTTGCCTGACCTGAGTGACATAAGCGGGCAGAGGACGTCCCCAAGCGCTATGCGCGTAAGCCCTGACCAGATGATGAAGGTCGCTCGATGTGGCGACCACTTGCTCCAGGCTTAGGAGGCAGATGAGATGCCTTGAAAAGGAGACCAGGCTGGCATTGTGCCCATCATTGTCCAGACATACGAGGTCGCCTGTATCAGCCACGGCGAAGTGCAGCCCGATGATCGCTGTGTACGAACGTAACAGTGAACGACGCAAGGGCATACGGATGGTGCTGGCGAGGATGTCAGGATCATAAGTGATGGGCACGCGCCAGCGCCTTTGTGTAGCGGTACTTATCTCATCGATGCGCAAATGCGCCGTTGGCCAGATCGGATGACTGGACCTGCTACCGGCCAACTCCAAAATCTGGTCACCAGGGTGTAGCCGAATCAGGCGGATATTATTGGCTTTGGCAGCACGATCGAGCGAAATTTCCTCGAGCAACTGGCTGTGATTGCGCACTGCTTCGGGCGCGGCGCTCGCCTGTTGAATCTCGATGATCAGGCGGTTGGCCTCTTGAGCGCCGTCTGCCCAATGAACTTGTACACCATTACCACTAGCAGACCTCTCCAACTGTTCAAGATAGAGCGGGAGGTTTTCAAGTGCAACCTGCCGCGCCCTGGCTGCTGCTTTCCGAAGCGCTACTGAATTCTCCTCATCCGCCCATGCCTGGGCGCTTGCGTCGGCAGCTAATCTGCTCAGACGTTGTAAGGCATGGCGTGCAGAATCATCGACAAGCATAGCGGATGCTGAATCAGAGCTCCGGTTGAGCCATGAATTCGGCGATGTGTCGCATGGGAATGCCACCGGCTTTCTTGAGGATGGGTGCGAGTTGAAGCAGGCATCCTACATCGGAGGTTAGGACGAGATCTGGTTGACTCAATCGCAAGGCAGTAGCCACGGGTGTTGCCATCGCTCGGCTCAGTTCGGGGTGACGCCAGATCATGTTACTGCCCCAGCCACAGCATTGCGTGGTCGCATCCGCCAGCAGGCTCGCCCCCTTGATGCTGGCGAGGATCTGTCGCACGGCGTGGTTGTCCTCCTCTCTACAAGGCCTAAAATAGGCAATACGACCCTCGAATTGCAGATTTAGTTCTACAAGATACCCCGTATCAGCCAGATAAGTTTCCCACGTTTTCGTACGCCCGGCCAAAGATCTGGCCATATCGGCTTGTGGATGGTCCGACAGTATCGAGGGAATGTGTTCGTGAAACATATGCAGACAGGCAGGCGAAGCTGTTACCACCATTTCGTAGTCGGCAAATACCTTGATGATCTGGCAGGCGGCATCACGGGCGGCTTCGATTTGGCCAGCATCCCAGGCAGTCAGACCGCAGCAGGTTTGCGTTTTGGGCACAGATAAATCAAGACCCAGGCGGCTGCCGAGCGTCACAATCGACTTCGTCAGGTTCGGACGGAAGGCCTGGGCCGTGCAGGTCGCATGGACTGCGATTGACATAATGGATAGGTACTTAGTTTAACTCGAGATCATTGCTCTGAAGGCAGAAGGCGGACGTAATGGCGTTTGCCTTTTTGCAAAATCGTGCCTTCAGCAGCCGGCAGCGGATGCATCTGAGGGTCGCTGACCACTGCGCCATCAAGTCTGATGCCACCTCCCTTGATATCCCGCTTGGCTTGGCTGCGGCTCGGCACAAACCCCGCGCGGTCGAGCAAATCGATCACGGTTTCACCTGGATGTACCACCAATTCCACCATCTCTTCTGGCAATTGGCGCTGTTGGATGGTGCGGATAAAATGCTGTTCGGCGGCCTCAACAGCCTCCTGGCTATAAAAAAGGCCGGTGATCTCTCTCGCCAGTGCCATTTTTAGATCGCGCGGGTGCATCTCGCCCGCTGCCATGGCCGCGAACTGTGCTGCAATGAAATCAGGGCGCCATTCAGTAATCAGATCCGCATAATTGCGCATGGCATGGTCAGGAATGGACATAGATTTGCCGTACATATTCTCGGGAGAATCATTGATTGCGACGTAGTTGCCACGACTCTTGCCCATGCGTTCGTGGCCATCGGTGCCGACGAGAATGGGCAGGGTGAGCACTACCTGCGGTTTCAACCCGCGCGCCTCCATGAGCTTGCGTCCGGCCATCAAATTGAAGAGCTGGTCTGTGCCGCCAATTTGAACATCGGTTTGGGTGGCGTAAGCATCATAGCCCTGCATGAGCGCGTAGAAGAACTCGTGCAGCCAGATCGCCTCCCCATTGGCGTACCGATTCGAGAAGTTCTCGCGGGAGAGGAATTGCTGTACAGTGAAATGGCTGGCAAGGCCGATAACATCCTTGAAGGTGAGCTCGGACAGCCAATCGCCATTGTATTTGATCAATGTGCGTTCTGGATCCAGGATGCGGAAGGCCTGCTCGGTGAAGGTCTTGGCCTTGCGAGCGACATCTTCCTCGCTCTGCTGGGGTCTGGCCGTGTCCTTATCACTGGGATCGCCGATCAGCGCAGTAAAGGTGCCGATCAGAAAGGTAACCTGGTGGCCAAGGTCTTGGAACTGTTTCAGCTTGCGCATAGGTACGGTATGCCCCAATGTCAGGTCTGACCCTGTGGGATCGAATCCACAATAGACTGTCAGGGGTTGGCCATTCGCTACACTGGCTTGCAGCCGTTCGCGTAACTCGATCTCCATGTGTTTGTAGGTTTGGGCGTCACCGAAATCGACGCCTCGCATGAGTATAGCTAGTTGTTCTTCGACGGGCAGCGTAGTGGGCATATGGCTTTCAGATTTGGAGAGTGCTATGTGATGATGGTTCGATAGGATTTCGTGTGGTGCTAGAAAAACACGTGTTGCGTGTTGCGTGTTGCGTGGTGTTTGTGCTAATGAAACACATCTTTTTAGTAGGGGCCACGCAAATTCCGAATAAGCCGTAATAATTCTTGTAGCTCGTGCCCGTTACTCGTTTTCTGCTAGTAATTGGGCGGCGATGCTTTTAGCTGTTGTGGCGCTTATCTGGCCTTCGATACGGCCTCTCAGGATACCTTTGGCGTCGACGAACCAGGTGGTGGGTAAGACACGGATAGCAAAATCGGGATTGATACTACCATCGTCTGAGATCACAACCGGAAAGCTGATATCGTTTTCGGCAAGATATGACGACACAGTATCGGGGTGTTCTTCGATGTTGACGGCGAGAACCGTAAAGCGATCTCCGGCAAACGCCTCATAGGTAGCTTGCAGATCCGGCATTTCGTCGAGGCAGGGAGGACAGTAAGTCCCCCAGAAATTAACGAACACGACCTTTCCCTGCAGCTCGGAGAGAGACAAAGTACCCCCCGCCGGTGTGGGCAGCGAGATCTCGGGTGCAGGCGCTGTGCCGTTTAAGTCGGGAAGAGGTATCGTGGCAGAAGAACAGGCAACACAGACTATGAGAGTGAGGACGAGCAGGAGGCGGTGCATTGTGGTGTGCAAAACAGATTTATCACTCATTGCGCGCTTCTTGTGCTGGATTTTCGCTACGATCGTTGTTTTTGCGCAATGTTCGGTATTCTACCGCACTCGTGCTAAAATCGGTAGCTGTCCACACGTCTCATTTGAAGTCGAGCTCGATCTATGGTCACACACTTATCAATCACACAACATAACAGCATCCAACCCGGCTCAGTGGATCAAGCGCGTTGGGATCAGCGATATCGTGAGGGTAGGCAACCGGGGCAGGGTGAGATAAGCGCCTGGGTTCAGGCACAAGAGTTGTATCTGGCCGGTGGCATGGCCCTGGATGTTGCTTGCGGGGTGGGACGGCATTCATTGTGGTTGGCCGGCCTCGGATATGAGGTTGATGCCGTCGATATCAGCCTGGTGGGTCTGCAAAAGCTGTCGGAGGGAGCAGAGGGGCGTGGATATGCCGATGTCATCCATCTCATTCATGCCGATCTCTCTCATTGGCGTCCTGATTGCGGACGCTATGACCTTATTCTCGTCACACGCTTTTTCGATAGAAACCTGTGGCCTGCCTTGGCGGCAGCATTGAAACCCGAAGGTCTGTTATGCTACCGCTCCTTTCATGTGGATATGCTAAAACTCCGCCCTGACTTTAGCCCCGAGCATCTCCTGCAGCCAGGTGAGCTATTTGATGCATTTAGCGGGTTGAAAACACTCGCGTACGAAGAACGTCGTTGGCATGCCGGCCAGCAGGCGTACGGGGATTGTACTAGTTCCATCCTCGTCCGCAAAATCTGAACGAATATACCTCAGAACTGCGACCGACCCTCCGCATCAAGTATTGACAACGGGCTGTAACAGCAGGTAGGCTGGCGGCAATAGCGACATAACTAACAGGAACAACCCTCCGATTTAAAGGCAAACTCTATGAGATCTGACCTCCCCCAACTAATGATCGCACGCAAACTCAACGCTATCGTCGTGCAGGGAAACACCGACACCAGTAGCGATCTGGCCTACATTTGTCCGGGGGCGAAACTTGAAGGGGCTCTTTATCTCCACCGTCAGGAAGAAGAACCCATCCTTTTTGTCAACGCCATCGAACGAGAAGTGGCAGCGATGACCGGCCATGAGGTCAAACTGTGGACCGATTACGACCTCATCGACTATCTCAAAGCGCACGACAATGATCGATTCGCTGCCCAAGTGGCGATCATGAGCGACCTGTTACAAGACCACAATGTATCTGGGCGTGTCGGATTTTATGGCAGCGGTGATCGAGGCTACAGCTATATCTTCCTGAAAGCGCTTTCTGAAGCCAATCCGCAGATCGAGGTCGTGGGCGAGCCGGAGCCCAATCTCTTCACGGTCGCGCGCGAGACCAAAGATGGGTATGAACTGGCCGCTATGAAAGCTGTAGCGAAGCAAACGACCGAGGTGATTGACGCTGTCATTGCTTTTATTCAGGCCCAGAGCGTTCACAGCGACGGTTTGGTCAAGGAGGATGGTAGTCCAGTCACGATTGGCGATGTAAAAGCCCTGATTCGCATGGAATTGGCCAGGCGAAATCTGGAAGAGGCACACGAAAATATCTTCAGTCAGGGCCGCGATGCGGGTGTACCGCACAATACCGGCCAACTCGATATGCAACTGCGATTGGGTCAGCCTATCATTTTCGATATATTTCCACGTGATCCAAAATCGGGCTATTTCCATGATATCACGCGTACCTTTTTTATCGGATACGTTCCCGATGACCTGGCAATACGCTGGCAACAGATCAAGACGATCTACGACGCGCTCCTTGCCGACATGCGCGTTGGCGAACGATGCAGTTATTACCAGAACATGACCTGTGACTATTTCGAAGATCTGGGCTATCCCAGCACACGCAGTGATCCCAAAACACAGGTCGGTTACAGCCACAGTCTGGGGCATGGCGTAGGTTTGGATATTCACGAACAACCAATGCCCAACCATCATCCTGACAATGATACTATTTTTCAGCCCGGCCATGTGGTATCGGTCGAGCCTGGCCTTTACAACCCCGATGAAGGATGGGGCATGCGTATTGAAGATACCGTCGCCTTCGACGCAGAGGGTAGTCTCGTCAATCTTTCTGATTATCCCTACCAGATGGTGATCCCTCTGAGCTAAAGTACCTGTTCTGGCTTACTGATAGATGACTTCTGTTTCCCGGTCAAAGACCACACCCCAATCTCGATCCGGCGCCATTTCAGGGCGTACCATTTCATGGCGTCATGGTGCGTTTGTTGCAACTGTAATCGCACTCACCCTCCTTGCCATTCTTACTTGGCGGTACCAGCAATCAGCCTCTGTGATCACCTTGGATGTGGATGGTGTCGAGCGCCAGGTGAGGACACGCGCCTCTGATGTTCAGAGCTTGTTCGAGGAGATCGGTTACCAAGTGCAAGCGGAGGATACCCTATTGGTTGAGGGGGAGCGTTTGGACAGCGGTGACCGTGTCGTGTTGAAGCGCGCACGGCCCATAATCCTGAACTCAGATGGCGTGCAGAGAAATCTATTTACCAGTGCTACAACGGTTACCGATGCTTTGGCTCAGGCTGGCATTATCTTAGGCTGGCGCGATAAAATCTATCTTGCAGACAAAGTAGCCGAGCCTGACGGCTTGCTACCTGCCGTACTCTGGCAATTACCTGGTCAGACGCAACCGCTAATGCCTTGGGAAGCAATTGCCGAGCCCTTACAGATTACGGTTAAGAGATCTTTACCTGTTAGCCTCATGGATGGTACTGCTATGCCCGCCCTTCTTTACACCACGGCAGAGACCATTGCTGAAGCTTTGGCAGTAGAGCAAGTCCCGGTCTATCCTGGTGATGTCATTTTCCCCTCTGCGGACTCAGCTGTCGCAGCGGGACAACTTGTGGTCATCCAACGCTCGCTGCCTTATGCCGTCACCATCGATGGCACGACGACTGTCACCCGTACACAGCAGACTACCGTTGGTGGGGCGCTGTCCGAGCAAGGGATCACCGTTTTCGGCATGGATCAGGTGCATCCAAGTCTGGATACGCCCTTAATAGCGCACAGCGCAATCGAGATCACACGTGTTGATGAAGAGCTGGCGTACGAAGAGGATTTGATCCCATTTGAGACTGTGTGGGCAGCCAAGAATGATCTCCCCATCGACCAGCGCCGGATCGAGACTACCGGGCATCCTGGAGTCCTGCGCCATCGCTATAGAATACGCTATGAAGATGGTGAAGAGGTCTCACGAACTCTGGAGGATAGTTGGACAGCGTCATTGCCAGAAAACAAGGTTATCGCTTACGGTACCAAAATTACGCCACGAACCTTAGAGACGCCTGACGGAACGATTACCTATTGGCGTAAACTAAGGATGTATGCTACAGCTTACAGTCCAAGGCGTTCGGGTACGCCCAGAACGGCTCCCTGGTATGGACGCACACGCTTGGGCAAGCCCTTGCAAAAAGGATATGTTGCTGTAGATCCAGGCGTGATCAACATGCGCCAAGAACTGTATGTGCCTGACTATGGTATGGCGATGGCGGCTGATACAGGTGGTGGTGTGGTGGGAAAACATATCGATTTGGGCTACAGCGACGATGATTACCGCTCGTGGCATTGGTGGACGGATGTGTACCTGCTGTGGCCACCGCCAGAAGAGTACGCCATTCACTTCGTGTTACCGGACTGGCCACGTTACCCGGACAACGGGCGATGAATTCAGGCCGTACGTTGTTGCCCGACCTACGTGCGGCAGGGCTGTCGCCACGCAAAGGTTTGGGCCAGCATTATCTGACCGACAAAAACATCCTCGCAGGGATCGTGCAAGCGGCGGATCTTTCAGATGAGAGTGTGGTGATCGAAGTCGGGCCTGGGCCCGGAACCCTCACCGCAGAGCTGGCCGCTGTTTCTGGCCATTTGATAGCCGTCGAGTTAGATGATCGTCTGGCGCCGATGCTAGCAGATCTGTATGCCGATATACCGCACGTGCATATTGTGCATGGTGATGCTCTGGCACTGCCTCCAGAACAATTGCTGATACAGAGCGATTGTTTGCCACCCTATTTTGTTGTCGCAAATCTTCCCTACTACATCACTTCACCTCTGCTCCGCCACTTTCTGGAAGCTGGTACAGCACCGATCCGTATGGTTGTCACGATACAGTTGGATGTAGCCCAGCGCATCGTGGCGCGCCCTCCTCGTATGAGCCTGTTGGCCGTTGCAGTGCAGGCTTATGCGCTTCCCAGTATCGTGCGGCGGTTGGCGGCCGGCGCCTTTACGCCACCGCCCAAAGTGACCTCTGCTGTGCTCAGATTGGATGTCCTTGAGAAGGCTCAAGTAGCAGTCGATGAACGAGATCAGTTTTTTCGGGTGGTGCGAGCTGGTTTCGGACAGAAACGAAAGACGCTGCGCAACAGTCTCGCTTCTGGCTTGTCGATTTCGCCTGCCCGCTCAGAAGCAGCGTTGCTATCCAGTGCATTGTCGCCCAAACAACGTGCTCAAGAGTTGGATATCCCTCAATGGCTAGATTTGATGCGGGCGCTTCAGGCCGAGATGAGAGACGAAGCCTGAGACTCGAAACGTGTTGCGTGTTGCGTATCTGGTCGGAACAGACTTATCTGGTTGCAGCCACATAGCCCCCGAAAGAGCCCACGATTACTTCAGAAGTCGCTGCCATAAATGACTTGGTGACGAAGTGATCACCTTGCCACCCTGTCAGCCCTTCACCTTGTCATCTGAGAGACCAAGATCAATAAAAAGTTGTCGATGATTTTGAGTAAGCACCTATCTAGGCACGGGGCCAGCCGTTGGGCGCACAAAGGGCGAGGTTGACTGCAAAGTGGGGGCGACAATGGCAGTGGGAAGTGGTGGGCGGGGCGTCACGCCAGCCGGCAAGGAATCCTGCCGCCAGCGCCAGCCGAAAACCATAATCACGACGAGGGCGAGGATGGCGAAGGTCATCACCAAGGGGCGGAAGAAAGGCCGGCGCCAGAGTAAAACCGGCAGGGTGGGGACGACGACCGCTGGGGGAGGTGGTTCTGTGGGTACGCCGGTGATATAGATGGGCACGATGTTAGCCTGTTGCCGGCTAAAACGGGAACATTGCCCATACTGTCCGCCCAAGCAGAAGCGCGATTGCTGTGCCTGCGGTAAATGGATCGACGCCGCCACGATACAGTGATTCAGGTCACTTGGTTGCGGATAAGGCTGGGGTTGCCGCCTTCCGCGCAAGTAAGGACAGATGCGTCTTTCTGGACCCCCCTCAGGCATAAGGTCCTCGCTGATCTTCCGGTAACATGCGGGCGATATTCCGCATAATTATGTCCGTGTATTGGGCCAAATCCCGGCTACGGGCTCTACGTGCTTCTGGGGGTAGACGATAGGGTTCGCCTACATGGATGTGAACTGTGGGGCGCCGTAGCCTTCGCCATGAGGCTGTCAGATCCTCGTGTCCCCACATAGCAACGGGAACGATCAGAGCATCTGTACGGCCGGCCAGCCACGCTGCGCCATCATGGCCCTTTTGCAAAACGCCGTCACGTGAGCGTGTACCTTCTGGCGCCAGCCCCAGAAGCCGCCCCTCTTTGAGCACCGCCATGGCTGATCGTAACGCACTGCGGTCAACCTGACCTCGATTGACATAAATCGCCTGGCCAAAGTGCATTAAGAACCAACTAACCACCGGGAAATGTTCCCATTTGTCTGCGGCCAGGGTTACCGGGGGCACCTTGTAAATCGCTGCCATGAATAATACATCAGTCGTACTCGTGTGGTTGGGCGTAAAGATCGCGGGTCCGAGTTCAGGCAAATAATCGGCACCGCGAGCATCCAGCCGCACTAGCAGTCGTAAGATAAAGCGCAAAATGTGCGTACCGCGACGCCAGCCACGAGGCACATAAGGTTGTGGGTTGGTCATGGGTCTGGTGTTACAACAGAAATGCGGTGGCCTTCTGCGGAGACATGAGTGCTGATGACAGGGCCACCGACCGGTATGATCTCGGTACTAAATGCGGTTTCGCCGCCGGGTAGAACGACCGAGTGATCGGGTTCGATTTTACGATACCCTATCACTTGGCCCAGGGCATCGTAGAGTGTGGCAATGATCGTCACTTCCACAGCACGTTCGGGCCCGATATTCTGCACCGTACCGCTCACATGGTAGGTGAAATAGCGCTCGCTTTCGATACCAATATCCTTAACAACTAGATCACGGTAATAGAATCCAACCTGGGCGGGATAGGCGCTTATAGTCTGAGTCCGGTAGGAGGTGAACTGCTCCGGTGGATCAGAGAAGAACAGGCCAAAGGGGCTGACCTCACCCGGTTCCAGCAGATCATTGGCGATGAGGCTCTCTCTCTCGGCCAGTGGTTGATTGGCGTCATCGAGCAATGTCACCGAGACGCGTATCCCTTCCAGGGGTTCTGTACCCGGGTTGGTAACATCACCCAAAGCCCACAGACCGCCGCGTTCATCATTGCCGAAGTAAACCTTGCCAAATTCTAGAGGTAGAGGCGTAGGTGCGGGCGTAGGGGCGCCTGCCGTAAGCAGGGATTCGTCATCGATAGGAATAACGATCTCCTGGCTAACACGTAGCAAACGTGCGTCGACAATGCCATTTGCTTCCTGGATGGCAGCTACACTGACACCATAGCGGCTGGCAATGGCGATGAGCGTTTCTCCGCTGGCGATGGTGTGGATCACAGGCGTCGGCGAAAGGGTTGGCGTGGCGGTCGGTTCAGGCGTGTAGGGAGCGGGTGTGGCTGTAGCCGCCGCTGTTGGTGTGTAAGTGAGGGTGGCGGTGGGGGTTGCAGTCGACGGGACAGGTGTTGGTTTGGTAATTACCTGACCGCAAGCTGCCAGGCTGAATGCCAGAACGAGCACAAGTCCTGGGAGTGCTATCGAAATGACCATGGAGCGGAGATAGACGATTTTGAGCATAATTCAGATCTCAGTGCAGTGTTCCGTGGCCAGAACCCTCGGCGGTATTGTAAATATGCGGGGTTTGTGTGTGTAAACACGATCTATCGATACCATGATGTCGATTATACACAGCCTTATTACGAACGACTAACGGTTGCTCGCACCGAGCGCTGTGATTTCGGGTTCCTCATGCGCCAATACCGCCGTCAAGTGATTGATTCCTGCCTTTGATACACAGCAAGCAGACCAGCCCGCCATGGCTGCCACTACGACGCCGCTTGATACATTGATCACGCGTCTTCGTCGAGAACGCAAGTGGGGGAAAGCCAGTTGTATGATAACAGTGGGTATTATGAGCTCATTTCGTATGTGCGCTACTGTTTCAGTTTGTTCATAGTGGAGCCTGCTTACGAACTGGTAGCGCAACACAGGATATGATTTGAGTGATATGCTATGATTATCATACCCGTTTCTGGTTTCAGTAGACAATCGCATAAGGTCAAACTGATGGCCATGTTTATTGTATGGCTTTCTGTGTTGTGGCTGGATACTGGAGATTGGGCTGCTGCTCAGGGTCCGGGTGATCCTGAAATGGCTCACGGCGACGCCGGCGCCAGCGCTGAGGTGGTGCAATTTTTACCCTTGTTAGGGAATGATATATCAGTGGCGTATCAGGCAGCCTGCCACGATATTGCAGGTTCCACTTTTGAAGTGCTAAACGTCTTGCCACCGCCCACAGATCGCCCACCCACCATGCATGCTGATCTCAACCTGGCATTGCGGGGCTATGATAGCGTACGGGCCCATCAGGGGTACGTCTGGCTAGAGGGCCCTACTGATTATCGGGCGCCGCAATTGAAGGGACTCTTTCGACAGGCAAGGTTACCTGAAATCGTTGGCACTCACCAAGTTTACGACTGGGATTGGGAATGCAATTGTCGCCACGATCTTCTGGACAGCCCTGAAGTGACGTTGGCGTCCGTGACGACCGATCCCGCAGAGATCATAACGGTGCCAGGATCAGGATATGATTTAGGCTCCGGCTATGAAGTATTGGTGCTCTACGCCCAGCCCGGCGAGATTACATTGAAATATACGCGTGAAGATAATGTGGTGATTGGATACACCCTGCACCTGCAGGGCATTTGCGTCGAAGAAGATCTACTGGCGCTCTACCAGCAATCGCATGCACAAGGACGCTCGCATCTTCCGGCCTTGAAAGCAGGCCAGGCATTCGCCCGAGCCAAAGGACATGCCATACGTGTCGTGATACGAGATAGTGGCAGTTTTATGGATCCCAGGTCGTTGAAAGACTGGTGGCGCGAGTAACATGAGTTGGCTCTTCACTATTCGCCGACGAACGTGATACAATCAAGGCATTCTAAAGGTTAATTTGATGCCCATGATGGAAAAACCAATTGTTGCTTGTATCCAACATCGTTTGCTCATCTCTGCCTCGGTTGAAGAGTACGATGCCCATTTGCATCGTTTCTTGCGTACCGCAAAGGCCAAGGGCGCGTCGTTGGCCTTGTTCCCCGAGTTGAGCGGTCTAGCCTATGCCATTCCTTCCTTCTCCGGTTGGCGAAATTCTTTACTAAAATCTGCCAGCAAGGGGAGCGTTCAACCGGAAGGACTGTGGGAACGCACGAAGTCTAAACTGGCTGGCGGCGCCGCCAATGTGGTTCGGGCAGACTTAGGGCAGTCGTTACAAGAGGCCCTGTTGACTATGCCGGAATCTCTGCGCGATGCTTACATCAGCGCCTTCTCGAACCTCGCCCGACAATACGAGATGATATTGGTGGCAGGCAGCCAGTACGAACTGGATCCTGCCACGCAGGAAATGCAGAATGTCTCACTGGTGTTTGGTGCAGATGGCGAGATCATTGGGCGGCAAGCCAAGGTGGTACTGGGCAGTCGTGACTATGGTGTCAATCAGCCCGCCGACGGTTGGGGTGTGATCAGTACAGAGGTAGGGCGCATCGGCATCCTCTTGGGCAATGATGTGCTCTATCCCGAACCTTCCCGCATTCTCGCTTACCAGGGTGCGGATATGCTCCTGGCCATGGGCGCGGTGACCAAGCCCGCGACCTATCACAAAATCCGGCAAGCTGCGCTTGCCCGCTGCCAAGAAAATCAACTCTATGGCATGGCCAGCTTCCTGGTGGGACCCGACCCCTTTACGCCGGACGACGCCCCTAAATTCGTGGGTAAAAGCGCGATTTTCGCTCCGCTTGAGTTCACCCACCGCTTCACCGGCGTTATGGTGGAAGTGGGCAGTCCCCTGGCCGAGGGTGTGATCACGGCCGAGTGGGACTATCCCGCCCTGGAGGAGTTGTGGCAGGAAGGCGATACACCTTTGCGCAGGGAAATGCCTCTCCTGCAAGCCGGCCCCATTCTCGCCAGCGTATATGGCCGCGCCCTGCCCCTGGCCGAGAATGAGCAACTGATGATAGAAGCCGCCATCCTCGCCGAGGCTCAACTGCTAGATGATGATGAGATCCTGCCATTTGAACAAGATATCGAGGACGCGCCCGCAGAGGAAGGTGTGGCCACCGAAAGTGAGTCTGAATATTCGGGTCAAGTGCCAGAAGATGCCAGCATTTCTGAAGATGTGGACGACTCAATCGTTGAAGCTACAGATACAGCCACGATTGACGACGACGAATTGATCTCCGATGAGATCGAGAGCGTGATCCCACCATCTCCTGAACCCGAAGCCGAGGAATTACCCACACTTAGCTCTCTGTGGCCTGACTCGACTATGGCTATGTCAGGCAGCGACTACGACTATGATGATGCTATGGACCTGCCTGATGATGTGGCAGACGATACCGGCAAAGTTGAGGCAGAAATTGATGATGTCGCCATCCCTGATGCCATCATTGAACCCGATGCCGAAGTCCTGACCGAGTTGGAAGAATCGGACTTCGCTCCCCCTGCCGCCACAACCGATATCTTCGATAAACAGATTTCTGCAACTGTGTTGGCGGGATCAGAAGCGTCGGTTGAGTCATCAGACTCGATCGAGGAAGGAGATCCAACAGAAGCTTCACTCGATGCGATGGCTAAACCCGAGACATCGGAAGATGAACCCGGCCAAGAAACGTCCGAATCCTGGGATTCCAATGATCGTGATCTCTCAGAGCCGGTATCACAGGAGTCCGTAGAATCAACGGCCGAGCCTCAAGGGTTCCGCTGGCCATGGCAGAAGTAGTCCAGGGTTTTAGGGTTTTTGCTTAAACGTGCAATGACAGACTACCACGATATCTATCAGACCGGCGCAGAGCGTTATGACCGGCTGGTAAGTCGCGAAGACGACGAGGGAAACATCCAGAAGAGCCTCTCACATCTGATTCCGTTGAAAACTCAGAGCATCGTGGAACTTGGCTGTGGTACGGGCCGTTTGACAACCCTACTCGCCCAACTCGGGCAACAGGTTTTTGCCTTCGATGCTTCGTTGGCGATGCTAGAGGTGGCCGAGGCAAAATTGCAGCAAATGAGCATCAGCAACTGTTCGTTGCAGATAGCCGATCATCGTCGCCTACCGGTCGGGGATGGGATTGCAGATGTTGTCGTGGCCGGATGGACGATCTGCCACTTGGTGGACGATAATCCCCAGGAGTGGCGAACTGAGTTGGTCAAAGTATTTTTTGAACTCGACCGGGTGCTAAGATCCCAAGGTATGATGATCATCCTTGAGACCCTGGGCACCGGCTTTGAGACACCTCACCCACCTGATCACTTGCGGGACTACTATCGGGTATTGGAGAAAGAACTCGGTTTCACGAAGCGTTGGATCCGCACAGATTATCGATTTGAGTCATTGCAAGAGGCGGAGCTGCTGTCGAGTTTTTTCTTTGGGGACGAACTGGCGGAGAGGGTTGTCGAGGAAGGACTAATGATTTTGCCGGAGTGTACGGGGGTGTGGGTGAACGTGAAGGATATCCAGGGCAAACCTGACGAGATTCGTTAGTAGCGGCGGTGGATGGATCACTTGTAGGTGCTACCAAGTTTTTTTAAGTTGACGTATATGCAGTACTGGACGGATGATTCCGGATGAATTGAATCAATTAACCGTCATATCGCTTGTTATCCTGAATGCTTCACTATTTATAGATTGCATAATTGCCTATCTATGATGAATTTTGGATATATCGGTAATTTTTGCAGCGTATTTCTTATTCGTTTGCAGTGCTGGACGGTACAATTATTCGTGATTGACAAAAACAGAAATCTTTGTTAAGATGAGGGAGAGATAGGCTCATTCCCGACTTTTAAGCGAGGTGGAAGCTATGACTTTAGTTCT
>PIVW01001169.1 GCA_003353825.1 Chloroflexota bacterium | reverse complement strand
GATTTTGCGTGACGAACACGAATCTCGGCCGATGGCGCCACTACATCTCGTGGTTAGCGATGTCAGACGCCCAGATAAAGGGCGGTAAAAATCCGCACCACGCGAAATCCCAGAGAACCTGACTTTGAAGAGTTTGCGTTCGATGAAGTCAAATGTTCTGATGGCAGGGATGAATTGGTAGCCACCATGACATTGTTGAATATCTGGTTAAGACAACTCGCAGTCCACAAACCCTTCGTACTCTAATATCCCAATACCCTACCGCGTTTTCTTAGCTCCACCAGCGTGCTAGTCAACCAGAACGGCACGCTCAATGCCTCCAACTTCTACTACCCGTATGGTGGCAGTCGTGGCGGCGCCCAAAGCACTTTAACAGCGAAGAGATATACTGGGCAGTATCATGGGAGCGGGTTGGGGGTAGCGAAGGCCTGTACTACTACAACGCCCGCTGGTATGACCCGCAGCTTGCAAGGTTCGCGCAGGCGGACACCATTGTGCCTGATCCGGGGTCGGCGATGGCGTTTAACAGGTATATGTATGTGGCCGGGAATCCGATCAGATTGGTGGACCCTAGCGGGCATCGATATGAGGAGGGACCAGGTTACTCGACTTGCAACGGCATCTGTACAGACCGAAATGGTTATGCCATTGTCGCCACACAACGAGAACGGCAGCAAATTCGGAACAACCGTCGCCGATTCATGAATGCGCTCGCTTGGGTGCCTTATCTTGATACAGGTGAGGATCTCGCCGTTTTGACTACCGGTTGTGGTTTTTCGTGTCAAGCGGGATATGAAAAGCCAGTAGGGACAGGCTGGCGAGTACTAGCAGGTGTAGCACTAGTAGCGCCTTTTGGTTTCCGTCCTGCCAAAACAGCGATCAATGCCATTACCAATGCCATTACCGGTCACGGGAATGAGGTCATTGAACTAGCAAAACAGGCTCTCAAAGCCCAAAAACTGGTCGGGCAAACGCCTACAGGAA
>PIVW01001168.1 GCA_003353825.1 Chloroflexota bacterium | reverse complement strand
ACGCGGACGCCGTCCATATTTGTCCTGGCGGATAGACCTACAAACACATGCCGCCCCTTGGATACTGTGGCTGGCCGTTTCCCATCCACAATTTGCGTCTCAACTTTCGCTGGCGATGATATGGGATACAAGACATCACCCCCATCGACGGTTGCATTTGCACTCTCTTCTGCCATGTCGATAATGTCCAAACCGAGTCGCTCCATTGTTTCACGGATGGGCCCGACCTCTCCCTTTCGGCTCTTGGCACCAATGTTGCAGATCACAGCTCTGTTCCCAATAACAACGGCAGTATCTTCGACAAAGGGCGAATCAGCATAGTCGTTTGATGCCGGAAGATGGACGGTTGGCAGTACTGATCGCACAAACTTTACATATTGCTCATGCTCCTCCCTCGCCTTGGAAACCGATATGTTGATGTGAGAATCATCCTGCGAGGATAGCGCGTCCGCAAATGTATCGGGGATGCCTCTGGTCATGGCAAACGTGTAGGACCGAGTCGAGAGGCGAGGGACCTGGGTGCTGCAACGGCGCAGCACCGTTGAGATCAACGATGCCATGTTTCGATGCGATGGTCGGCGGTCTTTGATTGATCCTCCACTGTGCGTGATCCACGATCCACAGTGATCCAAAAGGATTGATGGGCCCGGGCGGCCTCTAGCTCAATGTCACTTTCCGGGTTCACTCCGCCAAGGGCCGTTTTAGCCCCGACTCCGGAGATGCACAGGAAAATTGAAAGTAAAAATATAGGGTGCTGAACATCTAAATGATACTAGACTTTGTCTGAGAGGGTTGTGGTTTGATTTAGGGTTTCTATTCATCCAAAACGCTATTTCCCTACTACCAGTGAGGCAATTTGAGCGTCCCTGTGGTGCATTAAATTCTTCACGGAAAGCCTGCCGGTCTTTGTTTGTACTTGTTTTGGGCTTGGCTTGCTCTTAACTTTTGCTAATAATTTAGATCTCTATTTAAGTTCTTGCGCCA
>PIVW01001167.1 GCA_003353825.1 Chloroflexota bacterium | reverse complement strand
ACCAGGTAACCGCCCCCGCCTGAGAGTTTCTACCCCAAGGCTTGTTCACGATAGGTCTCGATCAGTTCGCTAATGGTCGGGTTGAGCATGTGCGGGAACATGGCGATCTGCGCTTCGAAAGAGCAGCGCATGGCCGTGCCAAAACCGACAGCATCTTTATTCATAAGCGCCTGCCAGCAGTCGGTGGCGGCATCGGCTAGGGTTTGCGCTCTATCAGCGGTGATATATGTTTCGTTAAGGACATTGTAGCCGTCGTCGCGAGGGCCAAGTGGAATCAGGTAGAGAAGGTCTTCGACAAAACGCAATTTACTCTCGTCAGGCATATGCTCGATGTGGTGGGGCCAGTAAACGCCATCATAGTCGGAGCGGGTCAGGCCAGGGAAGACCAGACCGATCGTGTCCTGAGCCCCGGAGATCTCCTCGGTCCCGGGCGGATTGTCACAGCAGAAGAGCATGTAGGCCAGCTTGTGGGGAATCCTCCACGGGTAAGCGATTGCCCAATAGTTTCATGGCCGTGCGACGGGTGCTGGTGGCCATGCCACTGCGTTCGTTGAATTCGAGCTTGGGTTCGATGGAGAGGGTGATGACTGAACCTGGATGATGTTTTGAGACAAAAGCTTTGGTCGAGCCAGCCGCCGGTCAGGTCGATGCGGTAGGGCAGTTGGTCGATCTTGCGCAGGTCCGTGGTGGAGCGGGGGAGGAGGCCATCGTGAGGTGTGCGCTGTAGCACCACGTACTCAATGCCCAGGCTCTGCACCAGTTTGCGCTTATCAGGGGTGTTGCCGTCCTCGTTCACCACAAAAATGTCGGGCTGGATTGAGCGTAACTCCGGTTCGAAGTCGAGATAGCCGCAGCCGCTGGAGATCAGAGCCTGGTGCACGCAACCCACGTTTTGCAACATGAAGCAACGCTCCCCTTGACAACCCTTCGCTGTTGGCGGGCGGGCGGCCTTTGAGGTCGTAGACGGTTTTGTCAGAGCCTAAG
>PIVW01001166.1 GCA_003353825.1 Chloroflexota bacterium | reverse complement strand
ATATTTAAAAAAACTAAAACCTGTGGAGGTAGCTATATGGCAAATGCACTGGGGAAAAATCCTTTTCGAGAATATACTTACAAAAGTGTCTCTGGCGAAATTGTCAACAATAGTAAGCCGTGAAACAGCGCTGATCGTCGATGACAATATAGGCAATGGAACAACGGTTAAATTCCTGCGCCGAATGGTCGAATCGTTAGGCGGCAGACCCATTGTCCGATGTGTGGAAACCGCCTGGCAGATATTCGCCCGCGATGAGAAGCATGCGTTGTCTGATGTAATCGAGTATCCAAGTATCCGGTACAATTTTCATTATAAGCTACAAAATCGACTAATCCATGTATTATCAAACAATAGATACGAAACCTATAGAAATGAAGTATTTCATTTTACACGCAACCAGAAAGAATCATATTCTCAGTCTCTAACGCTGGCGCGAACTAGAGGCAGCTGGTCCGAACGCCAACTAAACTGGTTGCAGGAAGAAGCCTCGTACCTTGCAGCACTGGCAAATGAAGATGAGCCGCAAGACAAATCCATTCTACAAAAACTGCTTGGCATCTCCGGAAACCGCAACAATCCTTAAATGGAGAGTACCGCAAAGTGTGGGGCATATAGGCCCTCATTTTAACGGTGACAGGATATGAGGACATTGTCAACTTGATCGGAACGGTTTCTGCTGGTAGCAGGAATCATGTTCAAAGCCAATGATCTTCCCCGCCTGAAGGGCTTCCGCCATCCTCCGATGGTGGTCGCCTATGCCGTCTGGGCCTACCACCGTTTTGCCCTCAGCTTGCGTGATGTGGAGGATCTCATGGCGGAGCGCGGTGTCATCGTTTCCCATGAGAGCATCCGGGCCTGGGTGGCCCGCTTTGGCCCACAATTCGCCGCGAAGATCCGGCGTGATCGGCCGCGCCCAGCCGATAAGTGGTATCCAGGCGTGATGCTCATCACCATGGGCGGCGAGAAGCACTGGCTCTGGCGG